>JAPHSO010000331.1 GCA_026193675.1 Gammaproteobacteria bacterium
CCATGTCTGAGTTGTTCTGCCATGCGGGTGGAATCAGCAGACGCATCGCGCGGAAGATATCGACACCACCGGCGATGAGCGCCTCAAGCATGTTATCGAGACTGGATGAGTCAGAGCCCTCCATTGAGACCCACGGACGAATATCGTCCATGTTGGCGATCTTGTCGGTGGCAAAGGTGTAGGCACGGGCACGCGCCCAGTTGCGGTTACCACGAACAGTATTGATCTCACCATTGTGTGCCAGATAGCGGAAAGGCTGCGCCAGACGCCACTGTGGCAGTGTATTGGTCGCAAAGCGCTGATGGAAGACACAGATGGCCGACTCCATCCGCTCATCGTTCAGATCAGGGTAGAAAACCGGCAGGAACTCCGGCATCACCATCCCTTTATAGGAGATGACATTGGCCGAGAAGGTGGGCATATAGAACTCTTTATCACCTGCGGCCTCAATCGCCTTCTCCGAACGGCGGCGCACCACATAGAGATGACGCTCGAAATCAACCGCATCCATTCCGGCAGGACGATTAACGAAGATGTGCTCAATCTGTGGCTGGCTCTCTTTGGCCGCTGCACCACAGGCACTATTGTCGGTGGGAACTACGCGCCATCCGGCGAGCTCCAGACCTTCGGCAATCAGCTCTTTCTCAACGGTAGCGCGAGCACTATTGGCCGCATTGTCATTCTGGTCGAGAAAGACCACACCCACACCGAAACCTTCAGTCAGCTCGATACCCTGCTCAGCAGCAACGGTGGTGAGGAATCCATCGGGCTTTTTCATCAAAAGACCACAACCATCACCACTCTTACCGTCGGCCGCAATCGCGCCACGGTGAGTCATACGATTTAGCGCCTCAATAGCGGTTGAAACGAGCCAGTGGCTAGGATTGCCATCCATATGGGAGATCAGTCCGAAGCCGCAGTTATCGCGCTCAAACTCTGGATGGTAAAGGGCAGGTCTATTCTCTTTATTACTCATTCATTGACTACCGTTGGGTAACGGGAACCGTGCAAACGACTTGCTGCGAAGCACAGGCAAAATGGCCGAGCATTATACTCTCGTTTGGATCTGATTCAAACGAATGGGGAGATAAACAGAAGAATTTTGATCATTGAAGCTCCCCACAAGGGGAACAGAGAGGGCTTAATGGCTGTAAAGGAGAGTCGGAGGCCGGCTCAGATTAAGGCATAAAGGAGTTGAAGACCCCCATAGGGCCCGATATCTCGTTCACATTGGAGCCCATCACATCAATACCCTTGGTAATATTACCAAAGCGCTGATTAATGACTGAGGTGTCGTAGCTCATTGCGGTCATCTCCTGATTAACCGTTCCCATGGTGCCGACCATTTCGCCTATGGACCTGTTCATCTGTGGCATCTGCTCTGACATAGAGAGTGCTGAGCTACTAATTACAGGCATCTGATTCATATGGGAATCAAACTGTTCCATTGTCCCTGTCAGATGGATCATATTACCGGAGACCGAGGCCACATCAGCACTGAGGTCTGTAATGAGATTAACGATCTCATTCATACGGATATAGAACTCCCACACATAGAGCACGTTAAAGACCCCTACTACCAACAAAAAGAAGGTGACAAGCTTCACCAGTAGATTTGTTCTACGCATATGGTATCGACGCTCACCACGATGACGCTCAATATCAACTTCAAGCTTGCCCAGAGTATTGGTTAGCTGAATATTCAGGAGGTGTTGGTGCTTCTGATTCATGTCGTCTCTCCGCTATCTCTTATGGCATCGGGAACATGTTATTCATGCTCCGGGCTGGGGTCGCCATACGATTCACCTCATGGTTCATCCGATAGATCTCCATATCCATTCTCTCGGTCGTCTGTGCCATGAGATCGGCCTGTTGACGCAAAACCGTCACCTCTCTCCCCATCGCTGCGGTCTCAGACTGCATCTGCTGTACCTGCTGGGTCATCTGTAGCATCTCACTATCGATAGTCTGCATCACCGGACCGATGGTATTCATCTTGGAGGCATTGGTCTCCATATGGCTCATCAGTGCATCCACACGCACCATCTGCCTGCGAACCTCATCAAAAGAGTTATCCATTCCAGAAACTGCCAAGCCGATCTGTTCAACCTGGGTCACCATTGTGATCAGTATAATGAAGATAGAGATACCGATCAGTGCCAGAAAAATCATACCCGCACGAATACTATTTTTAATGCGATCGCCCTGAAGGCCCTGGATGGTCATATGTGAACGCATAACCCGATCAAAATGACGGATCGCATCTTTCAGCTCTTCGTAGCTTACTTCATCACTTATCTCTTGAAGATCTTTATCCGGTGAAGACTGTTCAGACATACTATCTCTCTGTAAAATTCAGCTTTATATGGTAACGATAGACAGCTAAAAGGTATAGCATTATCGCTCCTCAGGCACTTTTCATACTGTCACGTTGAGCTATTAACACAGAGTGATTACGATTGCCTTGATCTAGATCACCCAGACGCCCTTCATCACGAAAATAGCGCACACGCAGATGAGGAAACAGTCGTAGCAACTCATTTTCCTCCAACAGGTAATCTGGGTTGGCCGGCCCCTCCTCTGAAGCCTTATCGACAACCCAGGTCTGATAAAAGAGCAGCCCATTGGGGCGCAGCGCCCTCTCGATTTGTGAACAGAGTGAGCGCTCAAGAAAATTACCTACAAAGATCAGATCAAATCGATCTTCCGGTAGTGACACAAGCTGGAGGTCACGCACTTCAGCAGTAAGCTTTATACCCTGAGACTTAGCCTCCTCTTGAAGCCGATTAATGGCCACTGGAGAGAGATCCCAGGCTGTAACTGATAGGCCGAGGCGTGCCAGATAGAGCGCATTGGCACCGAGACCACATGCGAGATCAAGCACATAGCCGGCTCGAGGTATTAAATGTTTATTTTCAACCAGAAGCGTCGAAGGACTGTTATCTAAACCACTCGGATCGGCATAACGGGCATCCCATTTCTGCTGCAGGCCGGCCAACTACTTGCGCCAGAACGCTGGGGTCAACAGCACCAGCAGAGTAAAGATCTCCAAACGCCCAAGTAGCATGGCAAAGCAGAGAACCCACTTGGCCACATCTCCTACATTGGCGTAGTGAGCGCTCACATCCCCCAGACCCGGTCCCAGATTATTGAGACTTGCAGCAATTGCAGAGAATGCGGTCACCTGGTCGATTCCCGTCATCATCAGCACCAACATCATGATGGCAAAGATCGCCACGTAGGTGGCAAAAAATCCCCACACCGAATTGATCACCCGCTCTTTCACCGGCTTTCCACCGATCTTGATTGGGAAGATGGCATTGGGATGGATCAGCTTGGAGATCTCACGAGCCCCCTGCTTGAGAAGCAGCAGAAAACGGATCACCTTCATCCCTCCTCCAGTAGAGCCTGCACAACCACCAATAAAGCTCGCGAACAGCAACATCACCGGCAACAGAGCTGGCCAGTGGTTATAGTTAACTGTGGTAAAGCCGGTGGTGGTGCCTATCGAGACCGCCTGGAAAATGCCATGTCGTACCGCCTCATCCCAGGAGAGGAAAAAATCGGTGTAGATCAGGTAAAGCACCGTCACCGCACCAATGATGAGAAAGACCTTAAGATAGGTGAGAAACTCTTCATCAAGACGGTAAGATTCGAGGCTCACTCGACGCCAGGCAAGATAGTGGAGTGCGAAGTTGGCACCTGCCAGTAGCATAAAGATGGTCGCAACCACCTCCACCATCGGCTGATCGACGTAGTATCCAAGACTCGCATCGTGGGTCGAGAAACCACCAATGGCAACGGTCGAGAAGCTATGACTAATCGCATCAAAGATATCCATACCTGCCAACCAGTAACTGATGGCACAGAGCACCGTCAATCCCAGATAGATATACCAAAGCGCCTTTGCAGTCTCGGTAATCCGTGGCGTCAATTTGCTATCCTTCATCGGCCCAGGGGTCTCGGCACGATAAAGCTGCATCCCACCAATCCCAAGCATCGGCAGGATGGCAACAGCCAGCACGATAATACCCATCCCACCCAGCCACTGGAGTTGCTGGCGATAGTAGAGGATCGAAACGGGCAGACCGTCGATGTGGGGAAAAACCGTCGCGCCGGTTGTGGTCAATCCTGAAACTGATTCAAACACCGCATCGGTGATCGACAATGGCTGGATAATATCAAGATAGAAGGGGAGCGCTCCAAAAAGACCTAGAACCGTCCAGAACAGGACGACGATCAAAAAGCCATCTCTGAGTCGGAGATCCTCCTTGCGATTATGAACGGGAAACCAGGCGATGAGGCCGGTAAAAAAGGTCAATGCCAGAGTGATAATAAATGGCGACTGGTTACCATCACCCCCTATCAATGAAACCAGAAGTGGTGGCAACATGGTGGTGCTGAAGAGCATCAGCAGGATACCGATGACGCGCTGTATGACGGCTATCTGCATCGTATTAAATTAAACGAAAGTGATGCCGACCTGGAACAGCTCTTCCACCTTGGGCACCGCTTTTTTATCAACCAGAAACAGGATCAGGTGATCTTCTGCCTGAACGACCGTATCGTGGTGAGGCACAATCACCTCTTCACCCCTGACGATGGTGCCGATGGTGGTCCCCTCCGGCAGCGCTATCTCCTCAATCATGCGACCAACAACCTTCGATGAATTTTTATCGCCGTGAGCCACCGCCTCTATCGCCTCAGCCGCACCCCGGCGTAGAGAGTGCACATTAACCACATCGCCTCTACGAACATGAGCCAGTAGGCTACCAATGGTCGCCTGTTGCGGAGAGATTGCAATATCGATCTCACTACTCTCAATAAGATCCACATAGGCGGCACGGTTGATCAGCGCCATCACCTTACGCGCGCCCAACCGTTTTGCCAGCATAGCCGAAAGGATATTTGCCTCATCATCGTTGGTCAGTGCACAGAAGATGTGTGTACTATCAATATTCTCTTCAAGCAGCAGCTCCTCATCAGCCGCATTTCCCTGTAGAACGATGGTATTTTCCAACTCTTCAGAGAGCAATTTGGTATTTTTCGGGTTTTTGTCGATCAGTTTGACCTGATAGCTCTTCTCTAGTGTCTTGGCCAACCGTCGCCCAATATTGCCCCCACCGGCAATAATAATCCGTTTTACGGTTCTCTCTTTGGTACGTAGTTCACTCATCATCTTGCGGATATCTTCCACCGCAGCAA
>JAPHSO010000174.1 GCA_026193675.1 Gammaproteobacteria bacterium
AACATTATCCGTCACCTTCAGGATCGCAATATCGGGGTGCTGATCACCGACCATAATGTACGTGAAACGCTGTCGATCTGTGAACGCGGGTATATCGTTGGAGAGGGTGAAATTATCGCTGAGGGGAGTCCCGATGTGATCCTCGCCAATGAGCGGGTGAAAGAGGTCTATTTGGGACAGGACTTCACACTCTAAACTGGCTGTAGAAAGATCGAAAAAATCGCTATTTATTAAGCAAACATCCTGCCATTTTTATTCGTAATGAATTAGTATGTTCGCAATGAACATTATTGCTCCAAACTCAACCCTTCGCTCCATTTTGTCTCGCTATTTAGTGGCATAAGTAAGCTCATGCGGCAGTCCCTTCAGCTTCGTACCAGCCAGCAACTTGCGATGACCCCGCAGCTGCAGCAGGCGATCCGTATGCTGCAGCTCTCAACTCTGGAACTACAGATTGAGATCCAGCAGGCACTCGATTCCAATATGATGCTTGAAGAGGAGTTGATCGATGATTTTGATGAGGAGGCCCAGCTCAATAACAGTGCTGAGAGCTCAGCGATGGTTGAGGCCGATCCCCATGAGGAGAGCCCTGCCAGTGCAGAACAGGAGCTCGCTTCCGAGAGCGGGATGCTCGAAAAGACCGCCGATATACCTGATGAGCTACCGGTCGATAGTAGCTGGGACGATATCTACGACGCCCCCATAAGCACAACCGCTTCCACCCCGCTGGGTGATGAACCACGTGAATTTGAGCAGGGTGACAGTAGCTCTGAATCGCTCCAGGAGCACCTGCTTTGGCAGATGCGTATGGCCAACCTCTCAGATGAGGATATTGAGATTGGCGAAACGGTGATCGATGCGGTCGATAATGACGGTTTTATCACCACTCCAGTTGAGGAGCTGCTTGAAGGGCTGCAGGCACAGGGATTGGAGATCGAGATAGAGGAGTTGATGTCGGTGCTCCACACCATCCAGCAGTTCGATCCCCCCGGTATCGCTGCCTGTAGTCTTCAGGAGTCACTTCTGCTTCAGCTCAGGGCGCTACCTGAAGTCGATGACGCAACTCAGGAGCTTATTGATGCAACCGCCAATCTGGTCGCAAACCACTTTGAACTGCTGGCCAATCGTGATTATGCCCAACTTAAACGTAAATTACGCCTCAATGATGAGCAGTTGCACAAACTCACCCATCTAATTCAGAGTCTCAATCCACGTCCCGGCAGCCAGTTCAGCGCGGAAAAACCCCAATACATCATTCCCGATGTCTTCGTCACTAAGAAACAGGGGGCCTGGAAGGTAGAGCTCAACCTCGATGCGGCCCCAAAGATTCGGGTCAACAGCACCTACGCCAACCTGATTAAGGATGTTAAAGGGGGCGACTCCAACACCCTCAAGACTCATCTGCAGGAGGCGCGCTGGTTTATTAAGTCACTACAGAGTCGCAATGAGACGCTGATGAAGGTCTCCACCAGTATCGTTGAGCATCAACAGGGATTCCTTGAAGAGGGAGAGGTGGGAATGAAGGCGATGGTACTTGCCGATATTGCCGCAGAGCTCGGTATGCACGAATCGACCATATCGCGAACCACCACTCGTAAATATATGCACACCCCCAGAGGGATCTTTGAATTAAAATATTTCTTCTCCAGCCACGTCTCTACAAGTAGTGGTGGAGAGTGCTCATCAACCGCCATTCGGGCGATGATCAAGCAGCTCATCTCAGAGGAACCGGCAAAAAAACCTCTCAGTGACAACAAGATTGCATCGACACTCTCTGAAAAGGGGATTAATGTAGCAAGACGCACAATCGCAAAATATCGTGAAGCGATGGCAATTCCGCCATCAAATGAGCGAAAACGGCTAGCCTGAGATGATGCAACGAATAAAACAGACAATTTTTATCCGATTTAGAAAAAATCTAAATTAAATCTATCCGCCACCTATAATTACTATAGCGGCACTAACTGTGTAACCAGAAAAGGAGTACACCATGCAATTGAACCTTACCGGTCATCACGTCGACATTACCGACTCACTTCGCGACTATGTCACTACAAAACTAGAAAAACTCGAAAGACATTTCGACCAGGTCACCAATGTTCATGTCATTTTAGGTGTTGAAAAATTGCGCCAAAAGGCCGAAGCACAAGTTAACATTAAGGGAAACCAGCTCTTTGCTGAGTCAGTAAATGAGGATATGTACGCATCGATCGATGACATGATCGATAAGCTCGATCGTCAGGTTCGTAAGCATAAAGAGAAGATCACTGACCACCACAGACAGAATGGTGCTCTTAAAGATCAACCTATTGCTGAGTAGTTATTGGTAAAGAATTATGCGCGTTGAACAACTTCTTAGCCCCGAGCGAATTGGTTGTCATATCTCAGCATCAAGTAAAAAGCGTACCCTGGAGCAGCTCAGCGAGCTGCTCCAGAATGGCGCCGATGTTGAGGACAAGTGTGAAATTTTTGATGCCCTGCTCGAACGTGAGCGACTGGGAACCACCGGTTTTGGTAAAGGTGTGGCAATCCCACATGGCCGGCTCAAATCAATTAAAGAGCCCATCGCCGCTTTTGTCACTCTGGAGCCCGGCATCGATTTTGATGCCGTAGACCACTCTCCGGTCGATCTAATTCTGGCGCTGCTCGTTCCCGACGATAGTGCCGACACCCATATTGAGCTGCTTTCGCAGATTGCTGAGATGCTCAGGGATTCCGATTTAACCAGTGCGCTGCGTAACGCCGCCAATTCAGAGGCGATCATCGCTCAACTGAGTCACTGGAAGAGTCATTAATTCTCCAACTGATCCAACACCAACAGAGCAGCCCCCTCTAATTCAAGGAGGGCTGATCAACCTGTTTGATTATGGCGTACTGATCAGCGGGCCAAGCGGTACCGGTAAAAGTGAACTTGCCCTTGCTCTGGTTGACCGGGGACACCGTTTCGTTAGCGATGATGTCACCCTGATTCATCGTGATGGTCAACAACTGATCGGCTCTCCCCCTGAGGCGTTGGCCGGAATGATGCAGATTCACGGTTGCGGCCTGTTTAACATCAAAGCGCTCTATGGCGAAAAGAGCAGCTTACCCTCATCACCACTCCAACTGATCATCGAACTTGCCCCCCACATTGAGTTTGAAATTGATCCTCTGCAGCCCTCTCGCAGCAGCACTACTCTCCTCGGTTTACAGATTCCCAAGATAACCATTCCACTACCGAGCCCACGAAATCTACCACTGGTGATTGAATTGCTGGTACGTAAGGAAATCCCTAATAAATCGGGGTACAATGCGCCCATTGAAACGGCTTAAACCAATCGGGCTTATATCTTTTAGCGAGACCTATGGAACTCTTTATTATCAGTGGCACATCGGGTGCTGGAAAGAGTATTGCGCTACACGCGCTGGAAGACCTCAACTTCTATTGCATCGATAACCTGCCGGTTGCCCTGCTCACCGCATTTGTCGATGAGATCATCTCAGCCAACCGGGATGAGAGCACCCCCAACTATAAAAGGGCGGCAGTCGGGATTGATGCTCGAAACCTTAATGAAGATTTCACCCCCTATAATGCTTTGATTGAAGAGCTCAATGAGAAGGTGAACATTCGCACCATCTTTATTGATGCCAACGATGAAATTCTGATCAAGCGCTTTAGTGAAACCCGCCGTCGTCACCCTCTGGCAGGAGATAACCTCTCCCTGGATGAGGCGATTTCCCATGAACGACTACTTCTCAGCCCGATCGCCTCATCAGCAGATCTCAAGCTCGATTCGACCCGCACCAATGTACATGAGCTGCGTGACATTATTCAGAAGGATGCCGGCCGTGAATCTGGTGTCGGCATGTCGATTCTGTTTCAGTCATTTGGATTCAAACATGGCCTGCCGATAGAGGCCGATTTTGTTTTTGATGTACGCTGTATGCCCAACCCCCACTGGGAACCTCGTCTACGGGCGATGACCGGGCAAGATAAGGATGTTCAACACTTTCTCGAAAATCATTTCGAAGTGAACCGAATGTTTGGTGACATCACAAAATTTCTTGAGAGCTGGCTCGACTCATTCAAAGAGAACAAGCGCAGCTATCTCACCGTTGCTATCGGCTGCACCGGCGGTCAACACCGTTCGGTCTATTTCGTTGAACGCCTCGCCGAATATTTTTCCGATAGCAAATACGCCACCCTTGTACGTCATAGAGAACTAACATGAGCGTCAGTTTTATCATTCTGACTCATCACGATATCGGCCAACAGATGGTCAATGTTGTTGAGGAGACCCTGGCAACCAAGTGCCCATCGATGATTGCCCTCTCAGTCTATCCTGACCAATCGATTGAGCAACTGATCGGTCAGGTTGAATTACAGAGAGTCGCCTTTGATGAAGGTGATGGGGTCATCATCTTTACCGATCTCTACGGTGCAACTCCAGGCAACGTCGCCTGCCGTCTATTAGAAATTCCTTCGGTTAAGGTGATTACCGGCGTTAATCTGCCGATGCTGCTTAAGGCCCAAAGCTATGCCGATCTGCCTCTTGATGAGCTGGTTGATAAGATTATTGAGGGTGGCCGTGAGGCGATCATCCTCTGCAACAAAGATATCTGCCAAATCAGTTAATCAATTTATATCGCTGTGATTCAAGAAACCATCCCTGTCATTAACAAACTCGGTCTGCATGCCCGAGCTGCTGCCAAACTAGTCGCCACCGCACAGCCTTTCAAGTGTGAAATAAGCCTGGAGCGCAAAGGACGTGAAGTGAATGCCAAGAGTATTATGGGGGTGATGATGCTGGCGGCAACCTGCGGTACCGAGGTCAATATATC
>JAPHSO010000214.1 GCA_026193675.1 Gammaproteobacteria bacterium
ACCGGAGAGTGCCGGGTCGATACCAAAACGCTGGAGCAACAGCGGAATGACCACTCCAGAGAATGCTGCGGCCAGCAGATTGATCAGCATTGCTGCGCCCAGGACGAGAGCGATACCGCTACTGCCGAACCAAAGCCAGACAATCACGCCCACCACCACGGCCCAGGTGATCCCATTAATTGCCGCAATGGCGATCTCCTTCTTCGCCAACCAGTGGCTATTGGTATCGGTGATCTGCCCCAGCGCCAAACCACGGATGGCCAGGGTCAATGTCTGACTGCCGGCGATTCCACCCATACTGGCCACAATCGGCATCAACACCGCCAGTGCAACTATCTGTTGCAGCGTGCCCTCAAAACGGCCAATAACCCACGATGCCAGAAATGCTGTCGCCAGATTGACCGCCAGCCATACCATACGCCGCAGGGCCGAAGGGATGATCGGCGCAAACAGATCCTCATCTTCGTGCAGTCCCGCCATCTGCATCATCGGCGCTTCAGCTTCAGCACGGATCAAGGGCATTGCATCATCAATCGAAATGCGTCCAATAAGATGATGGTTATCATCAAGTACCGCCAGAGAGAGTAGCTCACGTCTTTCGAACAGGGCCGTCACTTCAGCGGTTGTAGCCTCGGCACAGACATAGTCGGTATCGTGCTGCATCACCTCATTGACCGTAAGGCTTGAATCCATAGTCAACAGGATATCAACGGGGAGCTTACCCTCATAGCGCCCCTCCCTGTCCACCACCATGAGCCCATCGGTATAGGGCGGCATTTCACCACGCATATGTAGATAGCGGCTAACCGTTTCCAGAGTGATATCCGCCCGTACAGCCACCCACTTCGTTCTCATCAAACGTCCTGCAGTATCCTCACCATAGGAGAGCTGTTTCTCTACCTGCGAACGCTCATCTTCCTCCAGGGATTCAAGTATCGCCTCACCCAGACTGGTCGAGAGGTCATCGATAATATCGGCCAGCTCTTGCGATCCTAATGCCCTGGTCGCAGTGATAACCTCGGCCTGGTCCATCTTTTTAAGCAGGCCATTACGCACAGGATCACTCAGCCATGTCAGTAGTTCACCATGGCTCTCTTCAGGTATTAGATTCCACAACTCCTGACGCAGCGATGGCGGCAGCCCCTCAATAACTGAAGCGACCTCACCCACCGCCATCGTCGCCAGATATTCTAGTAACTCTTGATCCTGATCATGGGAGAGTAGAGACAATACAAGTGCAGTCCGCTCTTCTGCATCAAGCGGATTTTCAGGGATTGTGGGGGTGAGTGTCGCAGTCATGGAAGGGCCTATTTTTTAGCCTGAATAGGCGTGTTGGTTAAATACCAAAACACTATACCAACAAACGCCTGTTCCTAGCAGATTGCCAGGAGCAAATATTCAGGTTTGTTAGATGACCCTTCCTGACTGCTGACAGAATAATCTAATTTTGTACTTTAACCGCCTTCAAGTTAGTTGATGAGATACGGTTAATCCCAATCATCAACATCATAACCATCCAGCATATCTCTAAGACGTTTCATCTCCATACGTCTGTCCAGCTTTTGCCTGGCCTTGCGTGTACGATATTTGTCACACAGTTTGTCGATATATCCCAACTCATCATCACTATCCAATAAATCGAAATCATCAGCTTCAGCATAACCACTTTTTGCCACTGTTTTTTCCTCTATGTTAATAGAAAAACCGACCCACTCCTTTGAGCCCTGTTAACAACATTGATAACCACTCTCCTCCCTGGAAAGCGTTATCCGGTAATTTCAAATAGACTATTTACTCTCCTGTTCCATCTCCTCGGTGATACTTTTAATACACTCCGCGACATAAGCATCCATCTCATCTGCCTCGATAGCCTCCTCCTGAGCCCACTGCTTACATTTTTGCTCATTGTCACTCTGTGATTCTGCAAATACTGCTGTGCTGGTAGAGAGAATAAAAGACACTACAAGCAGTGAAAAAAGTTTTAACATCTGTGTTTTCTCCTGGATAAGGAAATTAAGTAAGTATTCGCCCGGTTTTCATGCCCGAACTCACGCGCTTTATATCTGCTTGCTGTTGGAAATGAAAATGAAAAATTGTGGATGTCACATACAATATTTTTGGACATATTTATGGATCTAGAGTTACTGAAAACCTTTCTTGAGGTGCACCGTGTTAGCCATTTTGGTAAGGCTGCAGAGAACCTGTTTGTCACACCATCCGCAGTTAGTGCCCGCATCCGCCAGCTTGAAGAACAGCTCGGGGTCACCCTGTTTAACCGCACACGCAACAACATTCATCTGACCTCTGCGGGAGAACGCCTTCTCTCCCATGCGGCAATGATGGTGAACGGCTGGGAAAAGGCCCGATATGACATTGTGTCGGAGGGTGAGTCGGCAAGGAAATTTTCAATTCTGGCTGTTCCCAGTCTCTGGGATACGATTCTATTGCCCTGGGTTGCCAAAATGCGCATGGAGATACCCGAGTTAATGTTGCGTCTGGAAGCGATGCCCTCGGAAACTATATGGCGCAAGTTGCAGCAAAACAGGGCAGACCTCGGTTTTGTGCTTGAGCCGCAGGCAGGACCTGAACTTCAAGTCGAAGAGGTGAGCACACTTGAGTTGATCATGGTCTCGACACAACCCCAACAAAACCTCGAGCAGGTCATTAATGATGACTACATCATGGTGGAGTGGGGCGGCTCGTTTATGACCCGACATGCTGCTCTGTTTCCACAAACGGAGATACCGGCAACCTGGGTTTCCACAGGCAGAATCGCCTTTGACATGCTCCAGGCAGGGGCTGGCCGTGGCAGCTATCTCCCCGAATATATGGTCAGAGGTGCCCTGAAAGGTCGACGGCTGTTTCTCGTGAAGAAGGCCCCTGTTATTCGGCTCTCGATCTATGCGGCCTATCCGGCCTGGAGCTCTCAGCAGGAGTTGATCAACCACCTGCTATCATTCAATAATGAAAGAGGTTAACACCTGGGCAAGATACTTCTTATCAATCACGCTCTGAAGAACGTCGGGGCAATACCCAATGTTCAAACAGCTTGAGCAGATCGGCACCACGACCTCGACTCATGCCCCAACCTATGGCAGCTCCAATTGAGTTGGCGGCTATATCGCCATACTCGAAATAGCGTACACCGCCGACCCCCTGGATGATCTCTAGACCAATCCCCATCGCAATAAAACCGAGTAGATAGCCAATACGTGATTTTTGAGTATGGTAGAGCTGACCAAACCAACCCATCAATACCGCGTAGGCAAACAGATGCTCCAGCTTATCGAGATATTTAAATTCGATATCTAGCTGGGGTGGGGTCGAAGTGACCGAGAGATAAATGACCAGGGCAACCAGCGACCAACCGACATAAATCCACTCTGCTCGATATTTGAGCCTTGAATCAGAGGCCATAGATAGCGAATAGTATCGCCGCAAGGAACAAACGGTAGATGACAAACGGTAGCATCCCCACCCGCTCCAGCAGTTTCAGAAAAAAGTGGATACAGAGATAGGCGCTGATGGCAGAGATCACAGTGCCGATGATCAGTGAGTTCCAATCGACCGGGGTAACCTGCTGCGCCAGCTCAATGCCGTTCAAACCACCTGCAAGAATAATGACCGGTATCGACAGTAGAAATGAGAAACGTGCCGCTGCGGTACGGGTCAGTCCCATCATCAATCCGGCGGTCATGGTGATGCCCGATCTTGATGTACCGGGGATCAATGCAATCGCCTGGGCAATGCCAATCACCACAATGTCTTTCCAGGTCAGCCGATGTTCGTCGCGAGTGCGCTGTGGTAGACGATCGGCCCACCAGAGCAATAGCGCGAAGAAGACTGTCGCCCAGGCGATCACCTGCGGTGAACGCAGCTCCACCTCAATATAATCCTTAAATAGCAGACCCGCGATTCCCACCGGTATCGTTCCCAGGCCGACCGCCCAGGCGAGACGACTTTCACCCACCAGTTTGCGTTGAATCAGTGATTGAATGAAATCGGCAAGAATCGTCTTTAGATCATGACGAAAATAGATGATCACTGCGCTAAGTGTGCCCAGGTGAACCGCCACATCAAACGCGATCCCCTGATCCGACCAATCGGTAAATTGGGGGAAGAGGATCAGATGCGCCGAGCTTGAGATAGGGAGAAATTCGGTCAGCCCCTGAAGCAGGGCGAGCAGTGTGATCTGGATCAGTTCCATTGATGGGCTCTTGTGAAATTAGGTTTGGGCAGAATCATACCGATGAGCGGGATCAGAGTCGATTGCGATCATCACGAACCGAAAACCCGATCAGCGGGATGTCGATTCCCCGGGTCAGCATGATGACCTTAAAGCTCTCTCCCATCTCTCCCGGCATCGTCAATTTTTTGAGCTGGTTGGTCACCTCAATCTGTTGTGCCATGCTCCCCTCATCGAACGATACCATCTGCCCCAGGTATTCGGTGATACCACACCCTAGTAAAAAGTTGGCCTGATTGGTATAGCCGTGAACATGCAATCCCGTCTCAAGTGCAGCATCAGCCACTGCGGTAAAGTCGACGTGAGCGGTTATATCCTGGATACCGACAAAGATGAGCGGATTGGGATGGGCGCGGTGCTGGTAGTGACACAACAGCGTCCCTTCACTGCGTTGCTGATGGTAATAGTCGGCATGAGCGTGACCATAGTCGACCAGCAGGATCGCACCGGTCTGCAGCCGCTCACCCAGCGTAGCGATCCAGTCGATGGCATTGAGGTTGAGCTCACTACTGTATCCATCGGGCAGTCCCAAAGCCTCAATCTGCCGGCGCAATCGACTGTCACTAATCGGCTCTTCGATGGTCTGAAATATTTGAGATGCATCATCCCAAACCACCATCACCTCATGGGGCACAGCTTCTCTCATCACAAATCTGTGAACCGCCATTGCATCAAGTAGCTCATTGGCAACCACCACGCCACAAATCGACTCAGGCAGCTCATCAAGCCAGACCACTCTCTCCAGCAGCTCAGCTGCTCTGCTAGAGATTGTAGTCTGCTGCCGTTGACGCAGGTC
>JAPHSO010000140.1 GCA_026193675.1 Gammaproteobacteria bacterium
CTGCCTCATGGTTATCGGTGATGACCGGCTCTCCACTGATGTTGCCTGATGTTGCTACCAATGGCCCTTCAAAGCGAGAGAGTAGCAGGTGATGGAGTGGCGAGTAGGGGAGCATTACACCGATTTCGGCCAGTCCAGGGGCGATGGATGGGGCTAGCTTTCCTTCGATACTTTTACGACATAGCACAATGGGGCGCTCAGCAGAGCGAAGGGTCATTGCCTCAACATCGGTGACTCTCAGCTCATCTAAAACATCATCCAATAGTGAATCACCCCGTTGTGGAAACATCACTGCCAACGGTTTATCGGGTCTCCTTTTACGCTGGCGCAGTAGTTTCACCGCCGCTTCGTTTGCGGCATCACACAACAGGTGATAGCCACCAATGCCCTTTACGGCAACAACCTCTCCCTGCTGCAGTCGCTTAACAGTCTCATTTAGTACCGCTTCGCTATTGCTGATCGATTGCCCATTACTAAAGAACGATAACTGGGGGCCACAAACCGGGCAGGCGATCGGCTCTGCATGAAAGCGACGGTCTGAGGGATTTTGATACTCAGCGCCACATTCGGAACAGAGCGGAAAACCGGCCATCGATGTGGCAGGTCGATCATAGGGCAGGCTCTCGATAATGGTATAACGTGGTCCGCACTGAGTGCAGTTGATAAAGGGATAGTTATAGCGTCGATCTGATGGATTGTTTAGCTCCTCCAGACAGTCACTGCAGGTAAATTGATCTGCCGGTAGATGAATATCGGCATGAGTCCCTGAGGCGCTATCTTTGATGGTAAATTGCTGGAATCCTTCAACAGATTCAGAGGAAATCTTAGCAATTTCTGGCCGGGCTAGCGGTGGTGCAGAGCCGATGATGGCTGAGGTGAAGGTTTTAAGATTCTCTTCGAAACCCTCTGCATGGATGAGCACTTCACCCTGACGGTTCTGTACCCAACCATTGATCCTGTATTGCTGAGCGATGCGATAGATAAAGGGGCGGAAACCGACCCCCTGCACCTGACCGGTTACGTTGATGAGAGAGGCGACAGAGGGGCTGGTGAAGTCGCTCTGATCCATATTAGGTCGGATTGTCCTGAGCAGGACTGCTGTTGTCTCCATGGGAGGTGATCCCTCCGCTCCACCAGATACGGCACGCCCCCTCATCAGAGACCATACAGGGGCCGACCGGATTACTCGGTATGCATGCAGTGCCGTAGAGCTTGCACTGGTTGGGGTAGAGTTTTCCCAGAACCACGTTGGCGCAGTCACATCCGGGGGGCATCTTGCCGGCCCGCTTACGCGCCTCGTCCCGATAGTTGGGGAGTTGAATCCGTGCATTGTTGGCAGCGTATTCTGGTTTCAACTCATAGCCCGATTTGGGAATGGTGCCGATACCCCGCCAGTTTGCGTCGTAGATATCCATCACCTGCTCAAGCCATCTTTGTGCCTGTAGATTGCCTTCGGCTGTCACCAGTTCGGGATAACAGTTATCCAGAAATAGTTTCTCCTCATCAATCTGCCTCAATACGGAATAGAAGGCAGCCAGCAGTGATTCAGGGATAAAGCCGGCAACTGCGGCAGGAATATGGTGCTGTTTGACAACAAATTGCCACTCATCAGATCCCATCACCGTCGAGACATGGCCGGGGGCGATGAGGGCATTAAATCCGGGGGTGCCACTCTCCAGTAGCATCGCCACAGCAGGCCAGGTGAGTCGTCCCGACATCAGCAGCAACAGATTGGCGGGAATCCCCTCGGCAACCATCGCTGCTACCGGTGCAGTTGTGGTCTCAAAACCGGCAACAAAGAAGACCACCGTCTGGTCAGGATTGCTTTGAGCTATATCGACCGCCTCAGTTGGAGAGGCGATGGGGCGAATGTCTGCCCCTGCAGCTCGTGCCTGCTCTAATGAACGAATCTCACCTTTGGGAACATTGACCGGTACGCGCAACATATCGCCAAAAGCGACCAGAATGACCGACTCATTCAGGGCGAGTTGAATCGCCTCATAGATATCCTCTTCAGGACAGACACAGACCGGGCAACCGGGGCCTGGAACAAGCTCTATATGCTCTGGTAGTAGGGTACGTAACCCGGCACTGGTGATTGAACGCTCATGCCCACCACAGACGTTCATAATCCGGATGCTCTTCCCGCTGGTGGGAGCGGGTAGTGCTCGAATCAGTTCTAACCAGTCATGGGAGCTCTTACTCATAGATTGCCTCCCCAGTACAAATCGTTAAGAGTGATCATGGGGATGAGAGTGAGTGTGTGGATGGGCATGGCCATGCGAATGCGCGTGAGCATTATCATGGTGATGTCCACTGACCTGATGAAATTTCACACCATCGATCTGAATCCTGGGCTGGATCGTCTCATCTTTTTCAGTTCGCTCTTTGTGACTTTTAACCGCATCAGATAACCACTCTAGCCACTGCTCTAATCCCTCACCACTTTTTGCGGAGAGGCAGAAAGCGGGGGCACTACTGGCAAGTTCACGTAGATAACGTTCAGCCTTATCGGGAGAGAAGTCATCAAGCACATGTAATAGATCACACTTGGTGATTAACATCAGGTCAGCGGCACGAAACATGACCGGATATTTAGCCGGTTTATCATCTCCCTCAGTGGTGGAGAGCAGAGTGATGTTGTGGTGATGACCCAGATCAAAACTTGCAGGACAGACCAGGTTGCCGACATTCTCGATAAATAGAATATCGACACTATCGAGATCAAGTTGATGCAGCGCATCATGCACCATATGGGCATCAAGATGGCAGGCGCTACCGGTGGCAATTTGAATGGCAGGTACCCCATGAGCGCGGATTCTTTCGGCATCATTTTCAGTCTCCAGATCCCCTTCGACAACTGCAATCGAAAGCCCGCTATCTTTGAGGGCTTCGATGGTCGCCTCCAGCAGGGCTGTTTTTCCTGAACCGGGTGACGACATCAGGTTAATCGCCAACACGCCATGTCGATCAAAATGGTCACGATTGTGCTGCGCCTGATGGTCATTCTCGGAGAGTAGACTCTTCAGTACGTTGACAGCCTGTTTTCCATCTTCGGTTACCGCCAGTTTGCCATCAGCACGAACCAGATGTTCATTACCGGGAGTAATATTGCAACCACATGTATCACACATAATTCTCTACTCTTCTTTGTTACTCTCAAGTTCAACACGTTGCAGGATCATCTCATCACCACCCCTCAGTTGGGTCTGCCAGGTGCCACACTCTCCACACAGTAATCTGTTGGCAGCAACGATAGTCTCCGTGCCACAGCTCTCACAATAGACCTTAACAGGAGATTTATCGATAGTAAGTTTGGCCTTTTCGGCGACAGTGCCGGCAGCAGCGATAGGAAAAGCCTGCTCCACCAGGTGGGGCTCGACACCAGAGAGGGGACCTATAGTCAGATAGATATCGGTAACGCAGAGAGCTGAGTGCTCTATGGCAATCTGTTCAACCTGCTCAATCAGCGCCTGACAAATAGAGAGTTCATGCACGGGACAGGTTCAGCTCCGGGTTGGTGAGCTGCTCTCTTCGATGATCTGATCCAGTAGCTCCCAGCTACTGCGGGCATCGGCCTCGCTCATTTTTTGAATCGCATAACCGACATGGATCATCACATAGTCGCCCACTTTGACCTCATCCTCCTGCAACATAAACAGGCTAACATCACGCTCAACCCCCTTGGCACTACACCGGGCGTTAAAGCCATCTATTTCCATTATTTGCATGGGTATTCCGAGGCACATGGTGGGTTGTTTCTACCTATCCGAATCTATGTGAAGTGAACTACATAGTGTCAAATAAGTTAATGGAATAAAAGCACTATTCTTCGATTGACAACACTATCAGTGGGTACTACTTTTTGACTGAAGTATCACAAAAGGTTAATAAAAAGTGACGGTACTGATTCTCGGGATAGGTAATAACCTCTTAACAGATGAAGGGGCGGGTATCCATGCGATTCGCTATCTCGAAAAGCATCACCCCGATTCGAAAGGGGTACGCTATGTCGATGGTGGCACCATAGGATTTCCGCTTGCTGGTGAGATTGCTCAGTCAGACTCTCTTATCGTTATTGATGCCGCAGAGCTCAATGCCGATGTTGGTGAGATAGGATTCTTTGAAGGGGAGTCGATGGATGACTATCTGGGCAAGCAGCGTAAATCGAGTGTGCATGAGGTGGGGCTGCGAGATCTTCTCTCAACCAGTCAACTACTTGATGAACTTCCAAAAAATAGAGCTCTACTCGGTATTCAACCCAAAACTCTCAGTTGGGGCGAAGAGCCCACAGAGGCGGTAGCTGCAGCAATTCCCATAGCTTGCCAAATGGCACTGGATTTAGTGGAAAGGTGGAGCCGGTGAGCACTCTTGATGCCATCTCAATCGAAACCGAACCATTTGTTGATATTAATGATGGCAGTGGCGCTCAGGCGATATTGCGTGAAATCGAACGTCTACTTGAGCACCTCATCGATAACGGTGAAGAGGGTGTCATCGATATTAAGACGATACCCCTATCTCTTCATGAGCATGAACAGTTGCATTATGTACTTGGCAGAGGGGAGCTGACGGCAACGCTCAATTCAATGGGTAAATCTATCGTACATGAAACAGCAATAGCGGGTGTATGGCGCACCATTCACTACAATGATGATGGCGATGTGATCGCCGATTTGATTGAGGTGACCACCCTGCCAGAGATATTAAAGAGTGATCTTACCGATATGCAGAATGCTCTAGATGAGCTACGAAAGCGTATTGAGACAGAACAACCATTAATCGTATAGAGGATAAAATGATGGTGATGGGTATTAAAGGAAATCAACTACCGGAACAGGATAGAGAAGAGACCCTGGAACAGCGACTGAAGAGGCAGGGTGTCTCTCGTCGTGGATTTCTAAAATTCTGTGCCGCCGCCGCTTCTGCGATGGCGCTTCCTCCATCAATGGTTCCTGCGATTGCAGCAGCTCTGGGTAGCGTCACCCGACCTTCAGTGATCTGGCTCTCATTCCAGGAGTGCACCGGCTGTACCGAATCCCTTACCCGCTCCCATCTGCCTACGATTGAGAGCCTCATCTTCGATGCAATTTCTCTCGACTATCATCACACTCTGCAGGCCGCTGCAGGACAGGCCGCTGAAGAGGCGCGTGAGATGGCGATGGAAAAGTTCAAGGGTGAATATCTGGTCCTGGTCGATGGCTCGGTTCCGATGGCAGATGGTGGCATCTATTCAACCATTGCCGGCATCTCCAATATCGATATGTTGCGCGACACGGTAGAGAATGCCGCTGCGGTCATCTCGGTGGGAAGTTGTGCCGCCTTTGGTGGACTCCCCAACGCTGAGCCCAATCCAACCGGGGCGGTAGGCATTGGTGATCTGATGGAGATGGGTGAAATCGCCTCAAAGCCACTAATCAATGTTCCCGGTTGCCCGCCGATTCCGGTGGTGATTACAGGTGTCATTGCACATTACCTCACATTTGGCACGATTCCTGAGTTAGATCATCTACACCGACCCAAGTCGTTCTATGGCGATACGATTCATGATCGCTGTTATCGCCGTACCTTCTACGATCAGGGTAAGTTTGCAGAGAGTTTTGATGATGAGGGGGCTCGTCTGGGTTGGTGCCTCTACAAGTTGGGTTGTAAAGGTCCAACCACTCACAACGTCTGTGCCACCACCAAGTGGAACGAGGGAACCAGCTTCCCCATCGAATCTGGACATGGCTGTATCGGCTGCTCAGAACCTAAATTTTGGGATGCCGGTGGTTTCTATGAGGCGCTATCTGAACCTACTGGTGCTCTCGGCACAGCCGCCAAGACCGCAGTGGGTGTTGGTGTTGCCGCTGGTGCACTTTCAGCATGGCAAAATCTAAGTAAACGTAGTGGTGCAGCAGCTGAACGGGAAAAGGTTACGATTGACGATTTGGAACAGAAATAGGGAGAGTCTGAATAATGGGTGAAGCGAATGAGCTACTACTCTGGGCCAAAGGCCCTGCTTTTGAGTGGGCGTTGGGGATTATGATATTTGGAATCGTTATACGCCTTATTGAGATCTTCTCGCTGGGTCGAAGAGTGGACTACTCGGTTGCCAGAGAGAATAGCCCCGGTTCTGGTTTAAAGACAATTTTCAGTCGTTCCTATAAGGTCGAACTATCGACCCCACAGGTGACTCGAACCGTTATTACCGGCTATATATTTCACATCGGTCTGCTGATTACTGTCGCGCTATTTATTCCCCATATTGAAATCTGGAGATCAATTATTGGATTTGGCTGGCCTGGGCTGCCCACATCTATTGTCGATTTTGTTGCAGTCATCACCATGTTGACGCTGCTGGTGGTGTTGGTAGATCGGTTGACTAACCCTGTAAAAAAACAGCTCTCAACAATTGGAGACTATCTGGCATGGCTGGTCACCTTCCTGCCACTATTAACCGGATATCTCACCTACCACCATCTGGGACTTCCCTATACCGAGATGCTGGCAATCCATATTATAAGTGTGGAGCTGTTGATGATTATTCTTCCCTTTACCAAACTCATTCACAGCGTCACCATATTTATTGCACGCTGGTATAACGGTGATCAGTTTGCACGTAAGGGGGTGGCATCATGAGCGCTTCACTCGAGAAAGGGCACCAGGCCTTTAGGGCCGTGATGGATGGCCCCATTGCAAGTTTTTTCTCTAGCTGTGCCCACTGTGGTATCTGTGCCGATGCCTGCCTCTTTTATACCGAGACAGGGGATGCCAAATACACCCCAATTCATAAACTAGAGCCTCTTAGACGGGTATGGCAGCAGGAGTTTACCCTGCTCGGAAAACTCGCTTCGATGGTGGGTCTCTCCAAACCTGTTACCGATGCAGAGTTGGAAGAGTGGAGTGAGCTGGTCTACGATAGCTGCACGCTTTGTGGTCGCTGCTCTGTGGCCTGTCCAGTGGGTAATGACATCACCTATATGGTACGTAAGATGCGCGAGGGCATGTCTGCCTCGGGTCATGCGCCAGCGGGTGTGATTGGTGCCGTCAAACGCACCATTGAGCATGGTAGTCCGATGGATGTGACGCTTAAGGCGTTACAGGCGCAGATCAAACATCAGGAGGAAGATACCGGTCTAACCATACCTATCGATCAACCAGGAAGTGATTATCTGGCACTGCTCTCCTCAATGGAGATCATGAACTACCCCGAATATCTGGGGGCATTGGCCAAGATCTTTAAAAAGGCGGGAGTGAGCTGGACCCTCTCATCAGAGGCTTTTGAGGCGACCAATGCCGGTATCCAGATAGGTTCATCTGATCTGGCTCGCGAGATTGTGATGCGTATTGTCGATTCGGCCGAGAAGTTACAGGTAAAAAATGTGATCAGTCCTGAGTGTGGTCATGCATTTACTGCACTACGATGGGAAGGCCCTAACCTGATTGGTCGTCCCTATAAATTTAATGTGGTGCATATCCTTGAGTTGCTAGATGAGCTACGGGCAGCAGGAAAGATTAAAACTAAAGGTGGCGACAGCGATCCGCTCACTTTCCATGATCCCTGTCAGATTGTTCGCCGTGGTGGTGTGGTGCAGCAGCCACGTAACCTTCTTAATATGGTGGCTACCGACTTTAGAGAGATGAGTGATCACGGCACAATGAACTGGTGCTGTGGTGGCGGTGGTGGCGTAAGCGCTAATGAGCGGGCCGATGAACTTAAGTTGATAGCCTTTAAAAAGAAGAAGTCTCAAATTGAGGAGCTGGGCGTCAACAAGATGGTGACCGCCTGTGCCAACTGTCGCATCGTGATTGAGGATGGTCTTGAACATTACAATATGGATGTCGAGGTGATGGGTCTTTCAGAGATGGTGGCGGACTACTTGGAAGAATAAATTAGGCATAGCATTATTTTAAATTAAGCTGTTTAATCGAATTAACCGTTTTTTATTTATAAGGATTGGGGTATGAGTAATCAGAAGGTAGTGGGCGATCC
>JAPHSO010000365.1 GCA_026193675.1 Gammaproteobacteria bacterium
CATCGTTGAAGGTGAGGCGGGTTGTCCGTGGGTACGTGAAAGCAGGGAAACTTCAGCCTGATCATGAGCCAGTTTGGTGATGGCATCGATCAGCTCATCCATCGCAGGCAGGATGATCTGGGTACGAGCTGCACGCAGCATCAGAGCATGTGACAGATTATTGATATCTTCTGAGGTGCAGGCGAAATGGATAAATTCGGTCACCGCCTCTAGCTCAGAGTTACCTTCAATCTTCTCTTTCAAGAAGTACTCTACCGCTTTGACATCATGGTTGGTGGTACGCTCGATATTCTTGACGCGTTGAGCATCCTCTACACTGAATTTTTCAACAAGATCATTGAGTTGGTGATTGGTCTTCTCACTAAAGGGGGGAACCTGCTCAATCGCGCCATTGTTGGCGAGCATCTGCAGCCAGCGTACCTCTACCAGAACGCGATGGTGGATGAGGCCATATTCGCTAAAGATAGGGCGGAGTGCTTCGGTCTTGTTGCTGTAACGACCATCGATAGGGGAGACCGCGGTGAGAGAGTTTAGATCCATGATTTTCAGAGCTCGGTTTTTTAGTGGTTCAGAAACGGCCCATTTTACACGATTGTTGGGGCAATTTGCGCCGAGATTTGAGTGCAATGACTCCCCGGGATGATCAGGCGCTCTGTATCTTTAGCCAGCTAACAAACTCATCAAATGGGAGTGGATGGGAGATGAAGTAACCTTGAGCAATGTCACAGCCGTAGTGTTTGAGGGTGTCACAGGTCTGCTGGTTCTCAACCCCTTCGGCAATCACATAGAGCCCAAGATTATGGCCCAACTCAATGGTCGAATGGACAATCACCGCATCGCTGTCATTTCTCGCCATCTCCATAACAAATGATTTATCGATCTTGAGCTCATTGACCGGTAGCTGTTTGAGATAGGCGAGGGAGGAGAAGCCGGTACCAAAGTCATCAACTGAGATGTTGACCCCAATGCCATTGAGTTCGTTGAGTACCTGGATGGCATTCTCCGGATTGGCCATCATACTGCTCTCGGTGATCTCAAAGATGATGAAGCGGCTGCTGATCTGATGTTTCTCAAGCAGCCCTTTAATCTCATTAGATAGCCCACTATTGACCAGATTTTTTACTGAGAGGTTGATACTCATTGAGAGTTGGTAACCGTCACTATGGAGCTGAGCGCAGCGTTGTAAAGCCCGATCCATAACCCATGATGTCAACTCATCGATAAGCCCCACACCCTCAGCAATATCGACCACCTGATCGGGTGGTATAAATCCAAGTTCAGGATGTTTCCAGCGCAATAGCGCCTCAGCTCCAACGGGACTGTTTTCAAACATATCTACTTTGGGCTGGAAATAGAGCTCGAGTTGATCCTGGCGTATCGCATTCCGCAGATCCTGTACCAGTGAAAGCCGCCCAATGGAGTGCTCATCCTCATCTACATTGTAGAGTGCATAACCGAGGTGATTCAGTTTTGCGTTGTACATCGCCACATCGGCATGTTGTAGCAGGGTGTTGGAGTCTTCCCCATCCTCAGGGAAGCTGGCGATCCCGATACTGACACCGATATAGAGCACATTGTCCTCAACGGTAAAGGGCTCCTTAATCGCCTTGACCAGTTTTTGAGCAACGGTTTCAGAGTGTTCACTGTCGGTATTGGGTAGCAGGATCGCAAACTCGTCACCACCCAGTCGAGCAATGGTGTCAATCTCCCTCAAACATGCCTTAAAGCGGCTACCGGCATTGACCAGCAGTTGATCACCGATGTGATGGCCGAGGGTATCGTTGACCTCCTTAAAACGGTTGAGATCGAGAATAAATAGAGATAGCGGTTTCTCCTCACGTTTGGAGACCATCAGCTGATATTTAATGCGCTCAAGCAACATGGTTCGGTTAGGAAGACCGGTCAGTGCATCATGCATCGCCTGATACTCCAGTGCCATCTGCCGATTGCGCACCTGCAGGTTCATCTCATGAAAGGCGTCAATTAGATCCTGAGTCTCTCGGGTTCGAGTCTGTATCAGGTTTTCTCGACTCTCTCCAAATGCCTCCGCCTTGAGGGCATGGGCCACAGCAGATATGGGTCTGAAGACCATTCTATCGAGAGAGATCAACATGGCGATAATGTAAAAGGCGATGATGATGATGAGAATGCCAAGTAACAGATTTTGGGTCGCTTTAATCCGCTTGTGAGAATCGGCGATCTGCTGGTTTTCAAGCTTAATCGATTGATCTATCGACTGGATGGTTGCAGCGATCTCATCGGTTAGAGGAAGAATCTTTTGCTGCATGATCCGGGTGTCGAGTCGCCAACCGATAGATTTATCGACCTCCTGAATCGTATTAAAGCCTCCCATCCACTTGGGTAGATAGTTCTCTAGCGTCTCTATCGCCATAGCCCCATCAAATCCAAAGTCGCCATCCTCTTGATGCTCTTTGAGGTGGAGAACCATGTTGATGACAGTTTTATAGATGTCTCTAATACTTTGGGCCTGCTGAACAATTCCCGCAGAATCAAAACCGCCGCTACGGTTCACCATAAACAGGCGGAAGAAGAGGTTCATGCTGTTCAGGCGATCTTTGAGCTCGACAAAATCGGTATAGCTCTCAATTCCCGATTCGGTGATAGAGTCTTTGGCCTCCGATATCGCCTCATCAAGGGCGACCATAATCAGAGTACGACCAGGCTGCATAATCCGACTGCTGATCTCCATTGATGGATACTGACGAATCGGATCGGTACGTACGTCAAAAAGTTCAGTGGCCTCGACTTTGAACTGGATAACCTTCTTCTCTAAAAAGTTTAGCCTTATCGCCAGGTTCTGCGCTCCCGGGCTATCTGTGGTGCGCATCCTTTCAATATGTTCGATGGCTCTGGCAAGTCGCTCTCCAAAGACCTGACGTTGCTCTTTTTTTTGTGGATCAATTAGAAATAGATCCATTGAGCGGTAGGCGGTATGAACCAGCTCTTTTATCTGCTCTAGATGGTCAGACTGCTGTGCGACTCTGGCCTGTATCTCATCGGTTTTACTTGAGTCGTCGAGAGTTATTTTATAGCCGATTAATGCACCGCAAATCATCACAAAGCCAAGCAATAGCGCAAAAGAGATGTAACGGGCACGCAGACTATGCAGCTTTTGTTTTCTGTTTTGTGGCATCTTTAAATCAACAGGAGGCAGTAGTTAGTGAATCACCGTACCGCTACGGATGATCTTTCTGGCGCAGTCGATATGTTTGGCGCGTTGAAATAGTAGCTGCCAGCGGTTACCACCACACTGGCGCCAGAGCACCGCTGCACGTATTCCCGCAAGTAGCAGGGCCCGAATTTTGTTGGCATTTTCTGGGTTTTGCAGATGACCATCACTCCCCTTTACAATAATCTTTGGAGGCACCGGGCTAACCACCTGGGAGTAGATATCGGCCAGTTTGGCGATGACCGAACTGTGACAGATTGAGAAGTGCTCTACCTGGCGCTGCGCCTGTTCGATCCCTTCACCTATCTTTGCCAGACTATCTCCTCGACTGTTGAGTTTCCTCTCAAGTTGTAGCAACGCAAGACTGTAGCGGATCACCTGTAGATCGACATCACCATTCTTGCTGCCACCCTCCAGGTGATTGATAAAACTCTGCAGTCCCTGATGGATCATTTTGGGTGTGCCGTAGACATCAATGGTCTGTTCAGGGGAGTCGATGAACAGACTGCGAATCGAGGTCTCAAAATTGGCCTGATCGACCATGCCGTTACGGGCGATCTGGTCGACCTGGGTGGTGGCAAGGAAGAGGCCGCCGAGGGCGGTGACCCGCTCCTCTATGGTATGTGCTTTGTTTGACATCGTTACAGGTTACTCGTTGTCTCAATAATTCCGCCACCCAGACAGCTCTCTCCATTGTAGAAGACGATTGATTGTCCCGGGGTGACGGCACGCTGTGGCTCATCAAATTGTACTGTGGCGACACCATCATGGATGGTGCTGATGCTGCAGGGTTGATCAACCTGCCGATAACGGACCTTGGCGGTGATTGGCTGACCACATTGTGGCGCCTGTCCACTCACCCAGTGGAGCTGGCTGGCTGTGAGTTGGTTAGAGAAGAGCAGGGGATGGTCGTGTCCCTGTACCGCAACCAGGATGTTGTTCTCTAGATCTTTCTGGGCGACAAACCAGGGCTCTTCGGGGTGATTTTTTAGGCCACCAATCCGGAGTCCCTGACGCTGACCAAGAGTATGGTACATCAGACCACTGTGCTGTCCGATCACCTCGCCATCTGGCGTCTGA
This sequence comes from Gammaproteobacteria bacterium, assembly GCA_026193675.1. GTDB lineage: Bacteria > Pseudomonadota > Gammaproteobacteria > Thiohalomonadales > Thiohalomonadaceae > JAOTST01. The sequence goes on from JAPHSO010000365.1 coordinate 4,271, forward strand.
ATCTCTCCCGGTTGTGCCGGTAGATAGCGTGCCAGAAACGCATCGAAACGGCGCTCACCGATAAAGCAGATGCCGGTGCTATCCTTTTTATCATGCGTAATCAACCCGAGTTCGAGGGCGATCTCCCGCACGCGTGGTTTCTCCAGCTCACCTACAGGAAACAGGCTATGGCTCAGTTGATGCTGATTGAGGGTGTAGAGAAAGTAGCTCTGATCTTTGTTGCTATCGACACCGCGCAGGAGCTGGTACTTACCATCGACCTCTCCGATACGGGCATAGTGGCCAGTGGCAATCTTGTCGGCTCCCTGTTCGATTGCATGATCGAGAAAGGCGCGAAATTTGATCTCTTTATTACAGAGGATATCGGGATTGGGGGTGCGTCCTGCTCGATACTCGGTCAAAAAATGTTCAAACACCCGATCCCAGTACTCGCTGGCAAAGTTCATCGTCAGCAGATCGATATCGAGTTTGTCGGCTACCGCCTGAGCGTCAGCCAGATCCTCAGTGGCGGTGCAGTACTCTTCGGTATCATCCTCTTCCCAGTTCTTCATAAACAGGCCGCGCACACGGTTATCCTCCTTTTGCAGGAGATGGGCTGCGACAGAGGAGTCCACCCCACCCGAGAGGCCGACGATAATATCCTGACTCATACGGGGCTGTTTTCGGGCTGGAACAGGGTGGGAAGCATGGTCAATGGAAAGTGGTTTCCATCGAGATAATCTTCGATGGCATCGATCACCAGTGGGGTGCGCAGTCGTTCCGGTACCGATTTAAGTTCATCAAGGCTCATCCAGTGGGTGGTGATAATCCCCTTATCAAGCTGACAATTAGCCAATTTCTCACCGACACTACCGGTGAAGGTAAAACGCAGATAGGTGATATTTTTCCCCGCCACATAGTGGTAGATGCCACTCAAATATTCAGGGGTGAATTGGTAGCAGCTCTCCTCTCTAACCTCGCGAATGACCGCATCGGTGAGTGATTCACCAATCTCAAGGTGGCCTGCAGGCTGGTTGAGTACGATTCGTCCTTCGGACTCCTCTTCAACAATCAGAAATTTACCATCGCGATGGATAATTGCGGCGGCGGTAACATGGGGGTAGTCGGTGGTTTGAATCATCTTTCCACTAGTTATGGTCTATAGGCTCGATTCTACCCCGCTTTATGCTGTGAATGTAGTGCAAGCGGACCCTATTTGGAGATTGTTTGTTGCAGATGATTACTGCGACAACTACCAATCCGGTGGAGATAAACTGAACTTTACGCTACAGAAAGGTATAAAATGGCGCAATTAAAACTCCAGTTACACAAGAGATCCAATATGAATTTTGTTAAGCGAGAGTGGCTTGCTGCGCTCCCCTATCTGTTAATCCTGATTCTGATCATTAATGTCCATATCCTTGGCCTTCAGGATGTGAGTGTTGCGGGTATCAATATTTCTCTCTACAGCCTGGCACCGTTGATTCTCTACTATCTACTGATGATGCGAAATCAGGACCTGCTGGTGCAGCACCACATGGTGGCCTCGGTGGGCAATCTGTTTGTCTATCTTGTACTCTCGTCTCTCTATAGTGGGGTGATGTACATGTTGGGATATCGTGTGGGTGTTCTGAATATGGAGCTACTTTCAGCGGCTAATTTCAATACTTGGATTGCTATCGGACCACTGATAGCGATTCTGGTCCATACGGCGATGACATCCGTACACGGAATTATTCAGGCGTTGAAGCAGCAGTATCCGGAGAGTGCCCACCAGGAGGCGAGTTAATCTGTTGCACAGATAATTTGCCAGGCATCAAGTTTTTCACTGAAGGAGTACGATGCGTTGGCCGGGCTAGTGGATGGTAATCGATGAAGGTTGAGAGCGAGGCCTTCTTCAAGGCCCGGTAGCACATATCTGGAAAAGAGATGCTCAGCCTTGGCTCCATTGAAGTAGATAGTGCTGATCTGCGGATGACTCTCAAAGAAGTGGACAAAATCGTTGGTGATAATCGTGCCCTCATCGATATCAGAATCGAGACTGCTTTCTCGGGTGCAAGACTGTAATACATCCCACAGGGCGATACCGTGGGATATCAACAAGTCAGCTCTATCATCATATGCAAGCCCATCTTTAGCATTAAATAGTGTCGTGATGATTTTCCAGAAAGCATTTCTAGGATGGGCGTAGTACTTTCCAGCAAGCAGTGAAACCTTACCTGGAATAGAACCGAGGATCAGGGTGTGGGCATCTGGATCTGCAATGGGTGCAAAGCTATGGATATGTGACATGAGGTCAGCCTATTTTGCACGTAGCTGCTGAATAAATGCCTCTGCCGCCGGATTGTTTAGATTAGAGCGGGTTCGAGCAATCCATAGCGTACGCATAATACGTAGGCCCTGAACCTTGATGTGATAGAGCCGCTCTTCGGCGATCGCCTCGGCCACAGCAAAGCGTGGTAGAAAACTCACATGCTTTCCCCGCTCCAGCATCTCGACGATGGTGTCGCTTGAACTCACCTCCATAAAGGTGGGAATGTTTCGGATGCCAATATCCTTGAGCGCCTTATCGAGCACGATTCGCATCGATGAACGTGGCTCACGTAGGACGTAGAGTTGTTTCTCCAACTCTGTAATTGGCAGCAGATCAGTATTGATGAGGGGATGGTTTGGGGCACAGACCAGTATCAGTTCATCATCAAGCCACTTCTGCACCATGATATCGGGGTGATCAGGGGCCAACTCGAGTAGTGCCAGGTCGGCAAGACCGGTGGCTAGTCGGGTCTGGATACGGCGAGAGTAATCCATACGGCTCTCAATGCGATATTCCGGATGGGCATCAGAAAATGAGAGCAGAACTGCCGGAAGTAGATGCTCACCGATGGTGAAATTGACCTCAAGGCGTAGGCGATTATCCCCCTGTCGCATATAGCTGAGATCATCCACCAGCATGGTTTGATGGTCGAGTACCAGACGGGCATAGGTGTAAACCTTTTCACCGGCTGGAGTGAGCTCCAACCTGCGTCCCTTGCGATGCATCAAGGTGACACCGTAGCAGCTA
>JAPHSO010000033.1 GCA_026193675.1 Gammaproteobacteria bacterium
AAGGGACGGTCTGGTGCACCCTCTTTTTGGTAAAGATATTGACCACAGCGGGAGCGGCTTTGTCGACAGCATCGGCATAACTGACCGGTCCAGAACTACGCAGACCGAGAAATGTTTCATTTCCCGCATCGATAAATTCAACCACCTTCTTGTGGCTAAACAGTTCTGGATAGAAGAGCTGCACTACAAAGGCGATAGCGAGACCGACTATAATGATTTGGGCAAAGTTATTGGCCTGTTTTCTCATGGTATCTGCGTAGCCTCAACTAGTTTAATTCTGTACGATAACCCAATTCTAACCGATATGAGGCGCGTGGGCAGATGGTTCAACTTTCCGAGCTAATTCGATATAGCAACACCCTGATGGAGATTGAGCGTTATCAAGACTATTGCCCCAACGGACTGCAGATTGAGGGGCGCGCTGAAGTTAGTAAAATTGTCTCGGGGGTAACCGCATCGCAAGCGCTGATCGATGCAGCGGTGAAGGAGAGGGCTGATCTGCTATTAGTTCATCATGGCTACTTCTGGAAAGGTGAAGAGCAGGTGATTAGTGGGATTAAGCGTAAGCGAATCAAGACACTTCTTGATCATGATATCTCCCTGCTGGCCTATCACCTGCCACTTGATGGTCATACCGATCTGGGTAATAACACTCACCTGGCCAAACTGTGGGGCTTTGATGTTGATGGGCGTTTTGGTGAAGGTGTTGATGGTGGCCTGGGACTCTATAGTGATCTCCCCAAGCCGATGAAAATCGGTGAGCTGATTAAATTGATCTCCAGTGGTGTAGAACGTGAGGTGGTTCATCTGCCGGGTGGTGATGAGATGGTGAGGCGCGTCGGCTGGTGTAGTGGTGGGGCCGATGGTTACTTTGAGGCTGCGATTGCTGCCGGTTGTGATCTTTACATCACCGGAGAGGTGTCAGAACCATCATTTCATATAGCCCAGGAGTTGGGGGCCCACTTTATCGGTGCCGGACATCATGCGACTGAACGTGGCGGGGTGCGCCAGTTAGGAGAACATCTGGCAGAGATGTTTAGTGTTGAGCATCGATTTATCGATATTCCCAATCCTGTCTAAATAGCATCTTAGTCTAATAGAGTTATAGATGGTGCATCGCTTTCTAATCTGCATTGGCCTGCTGGTATCTCTTTTTTCCTTAAATGTTAATGCGATCTCGGTGATCGATGATGTCGGTCAGGAGATTGTATTAAAGGGGGAGGCCAGGCGAATAATTGCTCTAGCCCCCCATATTGTTGAGCAGCTTTTTGAGATTGGTGCAGGCGATAAAATAGTGGGAACGGTGAGCTATAGCGATTATCCCGATGCGGCTAAATCGATACCGGTCATCGGGGGTTATAATCGATTTGATATGGAGGCGATTATCGCTCTAAAGCCTGATCTGGTTATCGGTTGGTCAAGCGGAAATAGTGTTGAGCAGATAGAACAGCTTAAGAGGTTGGGTATCACCCTGTTTTTAGATGAGCCGCGAAAAATTGATGATATTGCAAAAACGATGGAACGTTTTGGTCTGTTAACGGGACGGGAAGAACTGGCCAGAGAAGCTGCAAAACAATACCGAAATGGTTTTTTCGATCTTAGGGAGAAGAGCAAGGGAAAAGCGCCAGCCAAACTCTTCTATCAACTCTGGCACCGGCCTTTGATGACAGTTAATGGTGAACATATTATTAACGATATTCTGGAACTTTGTGGTGGTGAAAACATTTTTAGCGTACTTCCCGCATTGACTCCTGTCGTTTCACGTGAGGCGGTCATTGCCGCCAATCCGCAGCTGATTATTACCAGTGGTATGGATAACATGCGTTCAGCATCACAGGCCGACTGGCTTGAATGGAAATCGATGCGCGCAGTTAAAGGGGGTAATGTCTATCATATCAATCCCGATATTATCCATCGTGCAACGCCGAGGATTCTGGAGGGTGCAACAATGATTTGTCAATTTATCGAATCAGCTCAATAACAGACTAGCCTCCTTTCGTTTTAAATATTTTCTGGCCGCTTTGCTTAACTGAGTAACAAATTAACTGTGTACTATTTGGTAGATCACCGGTAGTTCAAATGAGATATCTGATGAGGGTGTTTGATTCAATGGGGAAATTTTATTGAGCGATGCAATAGCAGCCCGGTCAAGGATGCCGTGTCCTGAGCTCCTGGCAATACGAACATTCATGATGTTGCCACTACGTCCCAGTGTGAAAGCGAGAATGACTTTTCCTTGCAGCCCTTTCCGACGGGCCAGTAGAGGGTAGTTAAAATGACGGGCAAGTGCCAGCTCTAACAGATGAGAGAGTTGTTGGTGTTGTGATCTATTTGCACTGATCTGTTTTAGCTGCTCATCAGTTGTTGCGGTCATCTTTACTAGAGGGGGGATCTCTGGTTTGGGTTGGCTCTTTTCACTTTCTGGTTTTTTATCAGAGATGATGGTGTCCTGTTTGGCTACTTCAACTACATTGTTGATAACAGCACTCCCCTTTTTTGGGACAGCTATCCTGCTCTGTTTTGGCAAACGTTCGTCTGTACTTTGCACCCTCTCATTTTTGAGCGGCTCAGATTTTTGGGGCTTCTCACTATTTTCAGAAATTGAGCTGTGCGATTTTGTTGAAGAGGTTGCCTCTCCTGTTTGAGAGACCAACTGCACCCTCAATGTGGGTGCAGCCCCATAGGTTATTTTTGGACTGCTCTGATGTGATAACAGCAGCGCCAGGTGGAGGAGAAAGGATATGAGCACAAAGGCAATTAACCGCGGACTCCAACTGAATGAAGTCTCGCTAAAGTTTAGGCCTCTATAGAGTGTGCTCATGGCGTGACGGCACTACTCTTGGGAGCTGCTATAGCTCATATAGAGCATGATAGTTCGTTCTGATGGTTGGTAGGTTGTATCTGTCGTCAGATACTCTTTGTTAAACAGATTGCCAATCTTGCCTTTGAAGAGCCAGTTTTTGTTGAGTCTGTATCGGCTGTTAAGATCGACTGTGGTGTATCCGCCCAGCTCTCTGCTATTGGCGCTATCGGCAAAGCGTGAACCCTGTGCCAGAATTGTTGCACCATGGCGCCACTTGCCGGCGCTTCTGTTGAGATCAATCCGTAGTGTGGCGCTAGCGCGATTCTGCAGTCTGTTGCCGCTATCGGTATCACGAGGGTTGAGGAGGGTAAGAGCAACCTTCATATCACGACGATCTCCGCGACGCTCTAAACTCGCTTCAACCCCCTCTATCTGTGCGCTGCTCACATTAAAGGGTTGGTAGACATCATCCCAGAGCGATGGGGTGGCGCAGTTGGTTGTGCACTGCCACTCGATGAGATCATTAATTTGGGTGCGAAAGGCGTTGAGTGACCACTTACTCATCTTCTCAGTGCTCTGCAAACCGACCTCAAAACTGTTGGAGCTCTCGGGGCGTAGATTTGGATTTCCCACACCCCAGGGCATATTGGGATAGTAGAGATCATTAAAGGTGGGGGCCTTAAAGGCGGTGCCATATCCTGCAGTGATACGTAGCTCCTTTGAGAGGTTCAGTCCCCAGTCGAGATTGCCGGTGGTATGGCTACCGATGGCGTTATATTGATCGTTGCGCAGACTAACCAGAATGTCGTGTCTGCCGTAGTTGGTCTGGAACTCAGTGAAACTACCGATGACGTCTCTTGATGTTTCGGTGTAGGTGGTTGCCAGACTCTCAATTTTTTCAGCCGTTTTATCGACACCTATAGTAAGTAGAGCATTGTCAGATAGCATGAGATTATTTTGCCAGGTGAGCTGTCTGCGCTCGGTACGGAAAATATCGGTCAATACACTATCTTCGTAGTTATCATTCTCATCCTGACTACTGCTGGCCTGTAGTTTGATATCCCAAATATCGAGTGGTGAGAAGCTGAATCCGCCACTGATCGATTGTTGGGTTGTCTCCTTGGTGTAGTCGGTGGTGATGGTGTAACCATCATATTCAGAGTTGCCATGGTTCTGATAAAGGGTTAGATCAAATGCGCTACGACTCGACAGTTGGTGCTGAATATTTGCAGAGTAGCGCCGCACCTCATAACCATCTTTATCCAGGTTATTGTCTTCGCTGACATTGGTGCCATCGGTTGAAAGCTGACTGACATTGA
>JAPHSO010000102.1 GCA_026193675.1 Gammaproteobacteria bacterium
AGCCACCAGCTCGGTAAAATCGGGCAGCTTGCCGCTCAATGCCTGCGACTCAAATGAGGCAAATCCTAAAATGAGAACTGTGAGAGCAAAAAATAGTGAATGAACGCCTTTTTTCATGAAAGTTTCCAATTTAAAGATAATTAATGAAAACCGATAACCGGTTCTACTCTGCGAACCAACACCGGCCGCAACTGCTTTGAAACTATAGCCCCTCGGGTCAACGTTCTGGCAATCCAGAAGCCGCTAACCAGACCGACCAGTGCCAACAATACCGCTCCAGACTCTCCGGAGAAGCTGTCGCCAATCACTGCAAGGATGATCATCAGCAACAGAGGAAGCAGGTAGAGCAGCAGTGAACCGGTCACAATGCCGTTCTCTTCAACTGCAACTACCACCGCATCTCCCGGCTTTACATCCAGACTGTTCTCTACCCGTACCTGTGGACGCCGTTTTCCCAGCACACTTGAGAGAATGCCGGTGCCACAACCACTCTTAGCGGAACAATGGTTACAGCCACTCTTGATCTCAGTCTCGACCCAGACAAAATCATCGTCAAGCTTCACCACATGTCCCTGAGCCTCGACCACTACTCAATCCTCTCAATCGAGTGGGCGATCAATTCAGCTGTCGCCAGCGGCACTTCACCCACCACCACAATCTTATGTGCATCATTTAGGTATGAGACCAGACTGACGGCCCCCATTTGCGATGCGATCGGTTGAAACTTGTCTCGATTACCACTCATTATCTCAATAAACAGCGAGACTGAAGAGAAGCCATCACTATAGAGATGATGTTCAACCTGCTGGGAAGCTGTATCGCCTGTCATCATATTTGAAAAACGCTCAGTCTCATGTCGATAACCGGGAGGCAGGCGACTCACTCGCCAACTGAAGTGGGGTGGTTCGCTCGACATCTTGCTGGGTTCACTGCGCTGAGAGAGTGCGGTAATCGCATCAAACTCTGCTGGGGCGCTCTCCAGAATCTGTAGCGAGGTGAACAGAAGCTGCTCCAGAATCGCCCCATTTTCCGCCACCATCTCTGATCGCAGTAACAGGTGCGGCTCATTGGACGAAACCCAGAAACGGTAACCATACCGATAGTGATCACTTGGCTTTAAAAGGATCTTGCGGCTGCTGAAACCGGCGATGGGCTCACTCGGTTCACTACTGATCTCATAGTACTGTTCCAGTTGCGTTAGCTTCTCCGGATCAGAAAAGACAAATGGGCGAGGATAACTGGACTCCTCCACCATAAATGGATCGGCCTGTTGAAACTCACAGCGCACCTGCTCATCATCACGCACAATTTCACGTGCCGGGCCATTAAGAGTCACCATCCGCTCAAACTCACGTCCCCCCTTTACACCATGGGTGATCTCAATGCCCTGCATCTGATCATCGCGACGATAGGTGAAGGTCCCCTTATAGTTGACCTCATGCAGCGCCCGAGACATCGACAACAGCAGACTGCGCTCATCCATCGACTCCGCTGCCGATAACAGCAGCGGCGAGGATAGAGCCAATACAAATAGAAGACGAAGCATCAACTGTCACTTCTCATTGCTATAACCGACAACTCTGGCATAGGGCATAAAACCCTGGTTTCTAGAGCCGGCTGAGGATGCCGCATGGTTCGCAAGGTAGGAGCTAAACTGTTCCAGGTCGGGATCCTGTTTAACCTGAGCAAGCTCTGGAGATCGCTTCCACTGATCCACTTCAACTAAATCCTGTGAACGAGCCAGAACCTTTTGACCGCTCTGGACATCAGCAACCATCTGGGCCGACTGCTCTCCATCAGGATCATTCATGACATAGGAGCTGAGTAACGCGACAGCGGCCACCGAGGCTGCCAACCCCACACCAATCATCTGCTGGGAGAGGGTTCTGTTTTTCCTTTTAGGCGCCAAAATAGTGGGCTCATTTTCGAGCTGCTGCATCACTCTCTGGCTGAAATCTGGATTGTGTTGATGTGGCAGTTGCTGCTGTAGAACATCTCGCATCAGATGATAACTCTGCCACTGTTCCCGCTCACGGCCGCCAGATAACAGTGAAGGAATCTGCCCTGTAACCTCTGCGGAGGTCAACTCACCATCAACCAGCGCAGAAATTTTCTCTGCATCTGGATTAGATTGTTGATTATTGGAAACCAGTTTCATAACGTTTCTACCTGCTACTCGGCTCTATAAACCATAATTTAGTTTTGGTCATTTAACATCGGGTTAATCACCCTTTCAATTGCATCACGTGCTCGGAAAATACGTGATCGCACGGTGCCAATCGGGCACTCGGTGGTAATCGCAATATCTTCATAACTCATGCCATCAATCTCTCTTAACATCAGTGCGGTACGCTGCTCATCGGGCAGTTCTGCCATCGCCTTGTAGACCGCACTCTCAACCTGATCACGATGTACTAACTCCTCAGGGCTATCCTCATCTCGCAACTTTATATCAAAAGCCGACTCACCCACATCAGCCATATCGATATCACTACTCGGCGGCCTCACCTTCTTCGCTGCCAGATAATTTTTTGCGGTATTGATCGCAATTCGATAGAGCCAGGTATAGAAAGCGCTATCCCCCTTAAAGTTGGCCAATGCCCGATAGGCACGCACAAATGTATCTTGCGCCACATCTTCCGCATCAGCACGATTCTTCAAAAATGGCGTCAACACATGCAGGATACGGTTCTGGTAACGCTCTACCAGAATCCCAAACGCCTGCTTGTCTCCACTCTGAACCCGTCCTACAAGCTCGAGATCGACCGCAGCCTCGGCCTTTTGAGCGCAATTCACCTCGCTCATTGTTTACTATCTGTCATTGGCTAATAGGACATCCATACCCGAAACAAGTTTCATAATAAGTCAGCTATTCTTACCTTCATCTATATATGAGAAAATAGCGGTTTACCAAGTCTAACGATTATCACCTGAATGCAACAGTTTGAGACCGACATTCTGATCATCGGCAGCGGCGCTGCCGGGCTCACCCTCGCACTATCTCTGGCAGATAGCGCGCGGATCACTGTGCTCTCCAAGGCAGATATCTCCAGTGGCTGTACCCTCTATGCCCAGGGTGGCATCGCCGCAGTGGCCTCCGCCCCTGACTCCGTTGAGTCCCATGTAGAGGATACGCTCAACGCCGGTGCAGGACTGAGCCATTCAGATGTCGCCCAGTTTGTCTCCGAACAGAGTCAGCCGGCAATAGGTGAACTGGTCAACTACGGTGTGCCATTTAGCCGTCGGATTGGCGAAGATGGCGAGGGAGGTTATCACCTCACCAAAGAGGGGGGCCACAGCCATCGCCGTGTCTACCATACCGCTGATGCGACCGGACGAGCCATTGAGATGACCCTGCTTGAGCAGTGTCAGGCGCACGAAAATATTGAGCTGGTGGCCAAGGCCATCGCCATAGACCTGATTACCGAACAGAAGTTGGGACGAAATACAGAGCGGAAGCGTGATCGAGTTCTGGGTGCTTTCGTCCTCAATAAGCAGAGTGATAGTGTGGTGGTCTACCGGGCCCGTTCTGTCATCCTAGCCTCAGGCGGAGCCAGCAAGGTCTACCTCTATACCAGTAATCCCGACATCTCTACCGGTGATGGTATCGCCATGGCATGGCGTGCCGGCTGCCGGGTGGGTAATCTCGAATTTAACCAGTTTCACCCCACCTGCCTGTTTCACCCCAAGGCCAAATCATTCCTCATCACTGAGGCGCTACGTGGTGAGGGAGCTGTATTGCGCCTGCCCAATGGTGAGCGGTTTATGGATCGCTTTGACAAACGTGCTGAGCTGGCCCCACGAGATATCGTTGCCCGTGCAATCGATTATGAGATGAAGCGCCTCGGTGCCGAGTGCGTCTACCTTGATATCAGCCACAAACCGGCTGAGTTTATTAAACAGCATTTCCCCACCGTCTATAAACGCTGCCTTAAATATGGCTTTGATATCACCCTGGAACCGATTCCGGTGGTACCTGCAGCCCACTACACCTGTGGCGGTGTGATGGTTGATCTCAATGGCGAGAGTGATATCGAAAATCTCTTTGCCATCGGCGAGGTCTCCTTCACCGGACTGCATGGGGCCAACCGTCTCGCCAGCAATTCATTGCTTGAGTGTATTGTCTATGGCCGTTCGGCCGCTGCCGCAATAAAAGAGCGGCTTGATCAGATTCCGATGCCAGAGCTACTCCCTCAATGGGATGAGAGTCGCGTCACCGATTCTGATGAAGAGGTGGTGGTCTCCCACAACTGGGAAGAGTTGCGCCACTTTATGTGGGACTATGTTGGCATTGTGCGTACCGACAAACGACTCCAGCGCGCCAAGCGCCGCATCGATCTACTATCAACTGAGGTGGATGAGTACTACAGCCAGTTCCAGATCAGTAGCGACCTCATTGAACTGCGCAATCTGGTACAGGTGGCCGATCTGATTATCCAGTCCGCCATGCATCGTAAAGAGAGTCGTGGGCTCCACTTTACCCTCGATTATCCTGAGCCAACTCAGGATGAAACGGCAGAGGATACGATCCTCACACCAGAAAATTACTCCGGTTAAATAGATTTTTTAGAGTCTCCTTGATAATGCAAAAAAGAGGCTCACTCATTAACTGGTTATTTAGCTGCAGCACCCCCTTTCGCTAAAAAGGAGTTATCGCCATGAGTCAACATCCACAATCTCGCAAACTCACTCTCTCCGATCTGAGCCACGCATTTCGCACAGGAAGCCACAAATTCAGCCAGACCAAATTGTTGAGCATCACCTATAGCGCCCTGTTTACATTTATCGGTTTTGCGCTGTATACCATTCTTGAAGCCGGCAAGATCGCACCGATGAGTCACTCTCTGGCGGGCGGCTTCATGCTGGTTGGTCCTGCCCTTTTAGCAGGATTTTTCTCTATCTCTGATGCACTGGATGAGGGGCGCAATCCCGGTATATCTGACATATTCAAGGGTTTTCGCCAATCACCGGCCGGATTATGGGGTATCGCCCTGCTCTGCCTGTTTCTATTTTTTATCTGGCTCACCGAGGCGGCAACCGTTTACGCATTCGTTGTTGGTACTGTGCCGGTCAGCTTCATAGAGCTGTTGCCTCCAGATTCGGGGGTAACCGGCTTTCTGTTCTTTACCTCACTTGGTGGTGCCCTGCTGGCCTTTATCACCTTCGTCGTCACCGCATTTTCAGTACCGTTAATGTACTACTCCAATAGCAGCATGGTCACAGCAACCGTCACCAGTACTCGTACCGTATTTAGAAACTTCTTTGTCATGATGGTGTGGGCGCTGCTGCTGGTGATTCTCATTATGGGAGCGGCGTGGTTTTTACCACTACTGCCCTTAACGCTACCCTTAGCCGCTTACACCAGTCTGGCAATATATCGCGCAACCTTCTCAGAATAGATAGGCTCTAGGTCAAAACTATGTAATCGATAAAGAAAACTACTCAATTTTAATGTAGGCAAAGCCATCATGTTGAAGCTTGGCCAACTGAACCACACCCGATGGTACTGAGGTGACACCTTCATAGACTTTGCTCAGATCAAGTTTGACCTGTGAACGGGTGATGTCACACAGCTCCAACTTCACCTCTTTAACATCCTGCAGGCTGGCGAGTCGCCCTTTTATATTGTCTCGACGTTCTGCTAGAGCCTCATCTTCCGCAAAAGGTGTACCGACAAGTTTGTCATCAGTGGTAAAACGGATACCGTGAGCAACAAAAACAATGCGCACATCGTACTCAATCATCTCATTCTCATAGTGGCTCACCATATTGTTAATGCTGGTGAGCATCGCACTAAAACGACGTGGGTCAGAAAAGTCTGCGTGGTAGACCACCTTAACCACATCATCTCCATCTTCTGCATAGCTGTTAATGCTTATAAAAGTGCAGCAGATCATCAACGAGAACATAAACAGTTTTAATTTTAGGAAGGACATTTTGATTCTCCGTAATTCATCTTAATAAGATTATCTATTAATGAACTGTGCGATCTAATCTCTAATGATTCAATTGAGGTTTTCCTCAATATTATTGGAGTATTCTATTGTTACTGTTTATTCAATTGATTCTGCAACATAGCCAATTTAAGCTACCTCTCCCTCCTCCATCAGGTACCTATATGAGCCCCCTTGAAGACCGTACAAAGGTATTGATAGCTGGAGTATGCGGCTTAACCCTTATGCTGGGTATTGCACGCTTTGCCTACACACCACTACTTCCTCTGATGCAGACTCAAGCAGGGCTTGATGCCAACTATGGCGCATGGCTCGCCAGCATCAACTACTTTGGATATCTAGCCGGTGCACTCATCGCCGCCTCTATCTCAGATATGGCGCTGAAAGACCGTCTTTATCGTATCGGCATTATTTTAGCGGTGGTGACTACGCTAGCGATGGCGCTGACGACCGACTGGCGACTCTGGGCCATGGCACGTTTCTTTGCAGGTCTTAGTAGTGCCGCAGGGCTTCTGCTCGGTTCAGGACTGATCCTCAACTGGTTGATGCGCCACCACTATAGAAGCGAGTTGGGTATCCACTTTTCGGGACTCGGTCTTGGAATATTGGTCAGCGCACTATTGGTCGAACTGATGAGTCCCTATTTCGATTGGCAATCACAGTGGGTTTGGCTCAGCCTGTTAGGCGTAGCTCTGGCACTACCTGCATGGCTCTGGCTGCCCCCACCGAAAAATAGTGGCTTTACCATCAGTGGCAATGCCCTGGATGATCATCCCCCTAGCCAACTGTTCTTGCGTATCTTTATGGTCGCCTATTTTTGTGCCGGGGCAGGATATGTGGTCAGCGCCACCTTTATCGTTGCAATCATAGATGATATGCCCGGTCTGTCCGATAGTGGCAACTTTGTATTTTTGATTGTTGGTCTAGCCGCTACTCCCGCCTGTATTTTGTGGGATCGCTTTGCGCGTCACAGCGGCTCATTCAATGCACTGATTGTGGCATCCGTGTTTCAAACCATCGGCATCGCCCTGCCGCTATTTAGTGCAACATTATGGAGCGCCATCACAAGTGCCATTCTGTTTGGTGCGACTTTCATCGGCATTGTCAGTCTGGTGCTGACCATGGCCGGTCGTTACTATCCAAGCCATCCATCTAAGATGATGGGAAAGATGACCTTCTCTTATGGTATTGCTCAAATCGCTGCACCGGCAGCCATCGCTGTTACGATTCAATCAGATGGTAACTACAATCAAGGACTCTACCTAGCTGCTGGAGCAATGGTGATCGGCACCGCTATCCTGGTGCTGCTACGATTTATAGAGGAGAAACATGCATCTCCAAACCAACTTGGCTAAAGGACTTAAACAGAACTAGAGTGGACTCTTTATTAGCATCATTCCTTGATGCACAAGTCCTATCTCTCCAGGATGGCAATTCGATTTCGAAGTTTTTCCACCTCTTCCAACAGCTCTAAAGCCAATGCGGCGCCGGAAAGATTAAGGTCAAGATCTGACTGTAACCTTTGTACAATCCATACCCGCCGCAAACAGTTGCCACGGAATTGCCACTGCGCCTGATCTGTACCAACAGGTTCAATAATCCCCTCTTCCACCAGTGACAATATCCACTCTGCAGGCTTACCGCAGGCGCGACTGAGCTCACCCAAG
>JAPHSO010000313.1 GCA_026193675.1 Gammaproteobacteria bacterium
GTCCCTTCCATCTTTAGCGATCCCCTGATTCAGCGATTTTTTGGTGACTATCTCGATCTTCAGCCCCGCGAAAGGGAAGAGAAATCACTCGGCTCTGGCGTCATTGTCAGTGAGCAGGGACATATCCTCACCAACAACCATGTGATTGATGGCGCCGACGAGATAGAGATAGCGCTGCGTGATGGACGCACAGCGACCGCCAGGGTGGTGGGAACCGATCCCGAAGCTGACCTCGCCGTTCTTAAGATCAAACTGCAGCAGTTGCCAACCATTCAACTTGGAGATTCCACATCACTACGCATCGGTGATGTGGTACTGGCTATCGGTAATCCTTTTGGTGTTGGTCAAACCGTTACGCTGGGTATCGTCAGCGCCACCGGCCGAAGTGAGCTCGGTATCAATACCTTTGAAAATTTCATTCAGACAGATGCAGCGATCAATCCCGGCAATTCAGGCGGCGCATTGATAACGGCTAATGGCATTCTGGTGGGGGTCAACACCGCCATCTTCAGCAAATCCGGAGGCTCTCAGGGAATCGGCTTTGCCATTCCCGTCAATCTTGCCAAAAACAGCATGAAGCAGATTGTTGAACAGGGCCACGTCAGCCGTGGCTGGTTAGGTATCGAGATTCAGGAGGTGACCGACGAGCTTGCCGAGTCATTTGGTCTTGAGAGTAAGGAGGGGGTCATTATTGCCGGTATTCTCAATGGCGGTCCTGCCGACAAGGCCGGTATTGAACCGGGAGATATTCTCATCACCTTTAACGGACAGCACATCACCAACTCTACAAACGCTCTAAATCTTATCAGTCAAACACGTCCCAATGAGGAGGTGGAGATTGAGAGTATCCGGGCAGGTAAGAAACATAAATCGACGATTCGTATTGGAGAGCGTCCGCAACAGAAAAAGCGATAAGTCAAAAGAGTTTCAGCTTGACTGACCGTTTTTACCAACAAAAAAACCGGAGCCTAGGCTCCGGTTTTAAATCAGACGCTCCACTCCCCCATT
The DNA here is from genome assembly GCA_026193675.1 of Gammaproteobacteria bacterium. Classification (GTDB taxonomy): domain Bacteria; phylum Pseudomonadota; class Gammaproteobacteria; order Thiohalomonadales; family Thiohalomonadaceae; genus JAOTST01. The sequence continues at coordinate 1,009 of JAPHSO010000313.1, forward strand.
AATCCTCAGAGATTCATCTGAAAAAGCGGCTACTGCTTCAGATCGAGTTCAGCCGCAGCCTGTGCATGGGTAATATAGTTATTCGCCTGTACAAGCATACCCGCACTGTGCGCTCTGTCAGCCATATAGACAAGAGTCGCTGCAACACCGCGATCATGTGCCGAGTAGTGCGCATGGGCGATCATCTGTGTCACTTGACCACGCTTTGCGATAAAACCTGCATCGCTACGAACGGATTCATAGGCCGCAGCTGTGGTCGAAATCATTGATGCCGCAATAGCAGCGGTAAATAATAGTTTTTTCATGGGTAACTCCCGAATGAATAGATTGCGTCAGACATAACAACGATGCCGACAGGCAAAAGGTTCCACTTTTTTTCAAAATCAGAACAGAAACAGGTGACGCTCTTTAGACGCTCATCACCAACTGACCTCTGGCTGGAGGAACCGCGACCAATCAGAGGAGTGCACTCTAATGAGTCATCCGTTTAATGATTGTGATTGATGTAACAGTTTTTGGTGACCATCAGATCCGGCGCAGAAAATCGCCGAGAAGTGCGACCCACCCCGCACTTCTCAGGAACTCATTTGGAGCATTACATTTAGCTACTTACAAAAGCGGTTCAGCATCTGCTGATCTTTCAGAGCATGTTCCGCATCTCCCCTCTCTGTAGCCCGTTTTACGGCAATTCGCCAGTGGGCGCAGGGGGGCGGAAAACTCTCTTCCTGAATATAGGTTGAGATCTTGCTGAGCATCTCATCTGGTAGCGGCAGAGGAGGCATCAGACCTAGCTGATCAACCGCCTCATGATGTATAGCCGTTTGCAATGTCGGATTTTTCACAAAATCGACCATACTCTGCACAAAGTCCTCACTATCGAGTGAGTTGTTTTTGTAGCGCCGCTGCACACCCCACATTGGCGGACCTAATGGTGGATCCATCTCCTGATTGTGGCAGACGTGACATGTGGGGTAGAGAGTCTTCCCCTCTTCCGCCACAGGGCTGAGGGCATAACTGTTTACTGAAAATAACGAGACTGCCAATAGTAAAAATTGTGATTTATTCATTTTTCGCACTCTGAAGTTCATATGCCTGAATAGTAGTCCATCTTGCACAAAAGGATGATCAATTAATCAATATAGATAATAAAATTTATGTTCTATTTTGATGTAAAAGGTGTTGTGGTAACCTGACGAAAATCGGGGAGATTAATGATGCCAGTCTATTTAAAAAACAGTTTTCGAGTCGATAAATACGCGATGCGCTACAGCGATTTTGTGCCGCGCCTATTCAACTTCTGCCTCTCTTTAGGTATGAGTCCAAATCACATCATGCCCTCGCGGGCATTCTGCTCCGATGAAAATCAGGGCTACCCTATCATTCTGATCACCAAGCACTTCGGCACGTTCCCTTTTAACCACGGCCGGGTCGGCGGTATCGTCGCAACTGACCGACATGCTCCCCATGCCCATCATGGACAGGATATGGTGATCATTCAGGCGAGCCATGTCGGCTATGAGCCTGAGACCGAAGAGTTTGGTATCTATCGACGTCTGGAGACCGAGAACCATCAACACTCCACTGACTGTGGCGCCATCTGCGGCGTACTCGACTGGTATCAAAATGAATACAATTTCGCCCGTGAACATATCAAGCTGGGACGTAATGGTGATGAGCTTATCGTCATCATCGATAATCAACTGGTCAATGATGAGCGTGCTGAGGGGATTTTTCTCAATCTCGACAAAATTATCGATATGCCGAATGGTAGCCCTGAACCGCTGCAATTCTTAAGCACCGCAAAGGTCTTTTATGCTGCTGATGAGTTGAAGCGACGGATGGGAGAGCAGTGGCCTCGAAACCATAGAAGTATCGGCTCACACCTCGACTCAGACCTTTTCTATTTCCGGCGTGATCTTGATGCAATTACCGATGCGGGGCAGATTATCAATCGGAATCTAATCAAATCGATGCCCAATATTCTGGCTAGCAAGTATCCCTCATTGACCGCAGCACAAGCCAATGCGCAGGTTGAATTTGATCGCACATTTAGAAGTATCGTTACCGAAAAGGCCTATCGAGGTAAATGGGTGGTCTTTATCTCAGGGATCAATATCGATATTTCACCCCGAGAGGGACAGAGCTTTCCTCTGACCAAATATGTCCCCTGGGCCGCCTATGTTCAGAACGATAGTGGTCAGGGTTATACCCTTGAGCAGGATGAACTATTCCACATTCTGAACCGACATCCTACTGAAAATCCACACAAAATTGATCTAACAGAGGTGATCGGCAGCATGAAACGTGAAGCAGAGATACAGCTTCATGTCGATGAAGAGTAGAGCGTTTTAACACGCAATATCCTTTATAGGTAGGGCTGTGTTAGCATCAATTTTAATTGCGAGCCCATATTCATAAGAATCAAATACAGATGGATACATCCAGTCACAAATTTATCGGTCAAATCGGTGCTGAAGGTGCCCACGATGTATTCACCAGCATTCGAGCCCTCGACACCGGTATAGCCAATCATGAGGCCTGGCTCAGCCAGATCCACCAGTCACTCATCTGTGGTGGCGGACATGACAATCCAAATGATACCTGTGAGGATGCCCACTGCCGCTGCAAATTTGGTCAATGGCTATACAGTTCCGAAACTGATGACTTCCAGGAGCTAGACTCTTTCCACTCTGTTGTAGAGAAGCATCAGAAGATGCATGCGCTCGCTCGCAACCTGTTGATTAAAAAGGAAAATAGACTGGAGATCGTTGAAAAGGAGTACAGTAAATTTACCTCGCAGGCGATCTCATTCAAGCTGGATGTACGAAATCTGCAATATATATTGATGTCACAGGTCTGTGTTGTTGATCACCTAACCGGGGCTTGGAACCGCTATGCAATGTACTCAAAGCTCCATCAGGAGAAGGAGAGGCTGACGAGGGCCGGCCATCCCAGCACCATCTGCATGATGGATCTGGATCACTTTAAAGAGGTTAATGACACCTACGGCCACAAGGTGGGTGACAAGGTTCTCGCCACCGTTATCGAATTTTGCCGAACCGGTCTGAGAACATACGACTCAATATACCGCTATGGTGGTGAAGAGTTTCTCTTCAGTCTTCCCGATGCTGAGCTCTCTGAAGTTCGTAGCGTCATCGAGCGTCTATGTGATGGTTTGGGAAAACACCCTATTCTGCTGCCCAATGGTGAAAGTCTTTCAGTCACCGCCTCTTTCGGTATCGCCAGCCTGAAGAAAAGCACATCGATCGAAGACACCATTCAAGAGGCCGATCACGCACTGCTCTGCGCCAAAGCCAAGGGCCGGGATCAGGTCTGTTGCTGGGAGGATGGGCTCAGCTTATTTGAATAGACATCCACTATCATGCTTGTGGATCAGTTATCCCCGCTTTTACACCAAATAGATCTGGCTTTCCCAGGAAGTAACCCTGCGCATAGTTGATATTGACTGACTTGAGCGCCGCAACAGTTGCCTCATCCTCTACAAACTCAGCAATCGACTTCATCCCCATCACATGCGATATGTAGTTGATCGCCTTCACCATCGCCAGGCTGGTACTGTTATTGGCGATGCCATTAATCATCGAACCATCTAGTTTGATATAGTCAACCGGCAGATGCTTTAGATACTCAAACGAACTGAAGCCTGAACCGAAATCATCCAACGCAAAGCGGCAACCTATCTTGCTCAGCTTTTGAATGAACTCCTTTGCCATTTCAATATTTGAGACAACCGCACTCTCAGTGATCTCAAAACAGATCTTCCTGGGTGAAACACCACTCTGTTTAAACATCGCCATAATGAACGGGTAGAGCGTGTCGTCACTCAGCGATTGCCCCGACAGGTTAATTGCACAGGAGGAGATATTCTTACCGCGTTCATCTGGATCGACCAGCTGCATAAAGGCGTTCCGGATCACCCAGCGATCAATCTGCGGCATTAAATGGTAGCGCTCTGCCGCCGGAATAAAGGCACCGGGAGGAATCAGTTTGTCGCTATCCTCCGTGTCGATCATCCGAATCAACAACTCGATATGTTTACCCTCTCCACCTTTCCCATCAATACTGGTGATGGGCTGAGAGTGGAGCTCAAAAAGGTCATTCTCCAACGCGTGTTGAATACGCTGAAGCCACTGCATCTTGCCATGTTGCTCTGCCACCATCTCATCATCATGCGACAACACATGGACTCGATTGCGCCCCTCCTCTTTTGCCACATAACAGGCGGAGTCAGCAGCGCGAAAGATTTCGGTCAGGCTTTCGGCCCGTTGGTCGATCGGCACCAGACCGATACTGGTTCCGACACGATGTGAATTTCCGCCCCACTCCAGACGATATTGATCCACAGCGTCACAGATCTCCTGAGCAATCTCTCGACCACTCTCAACATCACAGCCATTGAGAAGCAGCCCAAACTCATCACCACCCAGACGTCCCAGGGTATCGGCCTTGCGCAACTTACTTTTCATCAGCTTAGTAATCTGCCTGAGCAGCTCATCTCCAGCCTGATGCCCACTGGTGTCATTGACCGCCTTAAAGTGATCCAGGTCGATAAAGCAGAGCACATTACTGACCCCATCATTTTTGGCACTCTCAAGTGCCTGCTCAGCAAGATTATCGAACTCAAGCCTGTTGACCAGCCCTGTTAATGAGTCATGTGTCGCCTGGTAGGCGAGTTGCATCGCCAGTGTGCGCAGTTTGGTTACATCATGAAAAACCAGCACCGTGCCGATAACCCGATTTTTTGAGTCAAATATCGGCGCGCCATTGAGTTCAATAACTGATGATTTTTTCTGGCGACTGACCAACATTGCCGGCTCAGGCAGGGCCGCTGACTCCCCCTCTTTTATCCATCTCTCAAATGGAAGTTGAACCCGACTGACATTGTCATCCTCATAAAGCTTGAGCACCTCCTGAAGCGGTTTGGCATGTGCATCCTCTACCCGCCATCCGGTCATCTCCTCACCTACCGGATTGATATACTCCACCTCACAGGAAGTATTGGTCGTGATCACCGCATCACCGATAGAGCCAAGCGTAACGCGTAAACGCTCCTTCTCTTGATAGAGCTCTTCAGCTGCTAGACGGCTTTCGGTGATATCCCGAGCAATCCCCTCAAAACCATCGATCTCACCATTCTTATCTTTAAAGTAGTGAGCATTAATTGAGACCCAGACATCCATCTCTTGCTGGTGCTTCATCTTCACCTCAAGATTTTCCACCATGCCAAAGTGGTCGCTGAGAGCATCGCCCACCTTTTTATACTGCCCATCATCTGAGAAAATAGAGCTAAAGGGTAGACCGATAAGTTGATCTTCACTCAGCCCCAGCAGTTGGCGCACCGATTGAGAGATTCGGACTATCCTGCCCCCCCTGTCTACGCGGAAGTAGGTATCCATCATATCTTGCAGGATTCGATTCAACTCCTTCTCAGAGGCGACAATCTTGGCCTCTGCATTCTGCCTCTCTCTCGCCTCATCCTGAATAGTCTGATTGGCACTCTCCAGGTCGTGCATCATTCGCAGCGCCTCATCTCTTGATGTCGCCAGCTTGGAGTAGATATCACGGTTCTCTTTACTCGCCCTCTGGTAGCGTTCGACCATGCGTCCCATCTCACCTAGCGCACTGGAGATAATAAGAGAAAGCAGCAATAGCAGTCCCCAAATGGGAACCATCACAATATTTTCGATATAGATACTAAATGCCAGGGGCAGCCCAAAGGCGGGCAGTGCATAGGCAAGATAAGATGTGGTGAGAAGGCCGGATGCGGGCAAGATAATCATCGCAATACCGGCATTGACCAGAGCGAAGCGGAGATCCAGCTCCACCCCATCAATGTTGAGCAGACAGAGAATAATCGACAGACCACCCCAGACAACACCGGCAAACAGGCCGCTGCTCAATGTGGGCCAATGGATTGAACTTTCCTCAGCCACCTCCTCAGTGGAGGCCGATTTGACGACTAAAGAGGTCACAATTCGCCAGACAACCAAACCGACAAACAGCGCTATCAAATAGGGTTGGTCGCCTTCTGCAATTGCCGACCAGTATTCCGACAACAGAAAATAGGCTACGGCAACGTAGATCAATAGCTCAACAAAGAGATACTTGTTTATTAGCTGTTCACTTTTCATCAAAATCCTTATGAGTGCACATTAAGCGAGCAACAGATGACGCCCTTGATTCATATATACAGTCCGGCTATACCGCCAACTGCAGACACCAGCAAATAAAACATAATAAGAATGATTATATTAGCTATCTTCCAATATAACTAATGATGACCCAAAGCCGGCTAATCGGCTATTTAACGGTTAGCGAATCTGATTTCCGCCGCCCTTTTCCCAGGGACAGTTATCATAGGCGTGCATCTCTGAATCCATTGCAGCCTTTCGCTCCTCCTCTTCTACCCTTTTCAGGTAATCCCTTTTCTTATCCAGTAGACAGTCGGATGAAATGACCGTTTTAAGATGTGCCACGATTTTAAAGTGGTCATACTCGTTAATAATCGGAACCACAAACATCGGCAGCTTTACTGAACGACTTACCTCAAGCAGATTCCTTGTCCCTTCGTTATAGTGCTCTTCTGACAGATGTGCATAAGGATCCATTCTGAAAACACAGATCGGCTTGAAGGTATCTTTATCGATCACCACAAGATCAAAGTAGATCCCCTCAATCTTGGCCCGTCCCTTTTTGATGTCAGAACGACTTTCAATATCTTCATCCACGTCAACAACCCGGTAGGCAGGACAGCCCGGTATCGCGGTGTAGTTGCACTGCAATATGTTCTGGACCTGTTTAATAAGCGCGAGCTGCTGCGGAGAGACCACAGAGATTCTCTGACCATATGCGGGCAACTCTACTTTTTTAAAAAATCCAAACATTTTATTCAGACATCATCTCAAATTTTGGGGCGCGCTAATATACTACTATACTAATACCATTAAAACATTGAATTAAATGTGGATTTTTCTAAAGCGTAATTTCAATCCCCATCTGGCCCATGCTTGCGCACCTTATCGGCCCACATCCGAAAAGATTGAGTATCGAATATTTTGATGAGATTTTATGGAGAAGGATTGATTGGATAGTATCTAAGATAAACAGATGCAGCAGGAAGAGAGACTAAAATTTGATCGACACACTCAGCTTGGCGCCTTAAATTTCAACACATTATCCTCACGATCCGCATGTTTGGAGATGTGATAACGGTTTTTGCCATTAGCCTTGGCAGCATACATCGCATCATCAGCCTCGGTTAATAGCAGATCCGCGTCTCGATGGTCATTTATAAAGAATGTTATCCCGATAGAAACGCCGAGTTGGCACCGTTTGTTGTTCCATGTAATTGGCCTGTTGACCGCCTCAATAATCTTATCGCAGACGCTTGTTGCCTCATTCTCTCGGTTAATATTGTTGAGGATAATGGTAAATTCATCCCCTCCAACACGTGCCAGAATATCTGAGCTGCGAATAACCCCTTTTAATCTGTTTGACACCTCAACCAACGCATGATCACCTGTCTGATGACCATAGGTATCGTTAATGTTCTTAAAACCATCCAGATCTAAAAAGAGTAGTGCTGCACACTTTTGATAACGTTGCGCCTGATAGATTGAATTTTGTAGCTGCTCATTGAAAACGCCACGATTGGGCAGAGTGGTTAAAATATCGTGCGATGCAATATAGGTGAGCTCTTCGGTTCTCTGTTCAACACGATCCTCCAGCTCACCTTCGATCTTGCTGCGGTTGGATATCTCATGATTGATTTTAATGGTGACCACTGAGGCGATCACAATGCTCAGCACTGAGCCAAAGATCATCAGAATGAGCATCACCTTCTTATCATCATCAATGTTGACGCTGATCGCGCGCATCTCAAGACTATTGTGCATATGTTGCAGGGCGATGAATTTACCCATCAACTTCATCGCCTTGTGTTGATTGGGGATCACATCATCATAAAAGACCTCCATCGCCCCCTCTTGCTGACCATTTAAGATGAGATCAGCAACCTCATTTTGCATACGGCCAGTGATATTGGTCTGCCGGTTTTGCTCATCGACAATCTTCATCTCCTCCTTGTCGAGCTCTGTATCGAGTAGCTCCTCTCTGAGTAACAGATACTCTTGAGCAATCTCACTCATCTTCATACGATGCTCATCCAGCTCGAAGGGATCTTTAACCAATAGCATGTGTTGCACGGTGAGCGAACGGTCACGGGCAAGACGCAGAAACTCACTCATAACCCGCAACTGGACATTGTGCTGGCTGACGACCCGAGAAAAGACATCACGAGTATTGGTCAGATAGTAGATGCTGATCGCCGCAAGCAGAATCATTGTGGCGATGACGATAGAGAATCCTAGCCCTATCAGCTTAGCGTTGTATCTTCCACGAACCATCTAATCCCCTTCATCAAAATGGTTTCTAATTTATTGTTATAACTCTATTTATTGATGTCTACGTTATATTTCTATGAACTGTTTTGTAGGAACTATACATCAATATCAGGCAAAAAGGGGCCACTCTAATTCAGAGTATTAAGGAGATCACCTAGTAGAGCGTCTCAATCATTCTCATTGAAATAGAATAGTGGTATCTGATCTGCTCTTCACTGTAGCGATGCTGAGGTGCGACAGGACAACTCATTCGTGCAAAACAACGATCTTTACAATTCGATCCCTTGAGCTTGCGATAGCCGACACAGCGTTGCAGCTCGAATCCGTCCTCAAGCGCTCCTCCCGGGCAGCTATCGACACATAGGCGTGATCCACAAGTTTCACAAGGACTTTCACTTGCAACCGGTTGTGTCGGTTCAAAATCGCTATCGGCCAGGACAACTGCTCGATAGGCATACCAGCTACCCCACTCTGAATTGATACCCACCATAAAAGGCGAGGGATGGTGCCAACCGGCCAGACTGCCAAGCCGCTGTAGAGAGAGAGGCTGTTCGCTCGGATAGATAATCTGGTAATGATGATCATCATGAGCTTTGGCAAACGACTGTTCGATTTCTCCGACTGTGAAATCATCAATGGGATCATCTGAAACGATCCCCGAACAACTCACCGCCTCCCAAAGCGCCCTGCCGCCATGACCGACCAAAATCAGTTGCCGATAGGGTGCCAACTCATATCCCAACCCTTCAAGATTGGAGATCAGATCAGGCGGGAGCTCATTAAGATTAAAAACAGACTGAAGATTGAGCCCGGGGCTGAGCGCTAACAATATCTCTGTCTATTCGGCTTACCGTTATAGACACTTGCCGATAGAGCCGGTAGCGCAGGTTCTGCCGTCAGTCCAGGTGGCTCCATCAAATTTTGCCTTAATTAAAATAGTACCGCTCAGATTGGCCCCCTGCAGATTGGCACCACTGAGATCGGCATCAACCAGATTGGCCTTCTGCAGATTGGCCATCATCAGGTTGGCTCCCTGCAGATTGGCTGCATGCAGGTGAGCCCCCTCCAGATTGGCCAGCATCAGATCCGCCCCCTTAAGATTGACCAGCTGCATAATGGCATAGGAGAAGTTACCACGTGATAACTTGGCCCCATCCAGACGCATCTTCTCCATTGAGGCATGATTCATATTGACGCCAGGGGCGCTCACTCCCACACGAACTGCAGAGGTACATTGTGCATCAGGCTCCATCTTGCAAAGGCTGTTGGCATTTGAGAGCTTGTCGACATCCTCCGTCCAGGCATGGGCGACAGAGAGACCGGTTGATAGCAGTAGTGTCACCAATCCTGTTCGTAGTTGTTGATATCGATTTTGCATTATTCTCTCCTGTTATTTTTTGGGCTCTACTCATGGTTGGAGAACCTCTGGGGTGAAACTACTATCTATCACCCTTTGGCGATAGCAAATTATTGTTCGGTTGTCGGTTACGAGACGCCAATATCGGTATAGGAGCGCGCCAGTTTGGTCAGCGCAATCACATAGGCGGCGGTTCGATAGTCATTAATTCTTGGATCACGCTCTCTTAACCTAAAGATATCCTGCATCGCAGTACGCATACTGTCATCAAGACCAGAACGGACAATATCAAGCTCACTGGCACCGCGTGATATTCCATCACGTATCCAATCTGGCGCGGCATTACCGGTCATCTCTTCTAGGGCTCGAACCATACTCTGCCCACGCGCCTCATCGAGGCGCCGTTCCATGCGGCCAAAACGCATATGGTGCAGATTGCGAATCCACTCAAAGTAAGAGACCACCACACCACCGGCATTAACCAGGGCATCAGGCAGAATGGTCACCCCCATCTTCTGTAACATCAGATCCGCCTCAGCTGTCACCGGACCATTGGCAGCCTCAACGATCATCTTGGCCTTGATTCGATCCGCGTTACCGACATGAATCACCCCTTCTGTTGCGGCTGGAATCAGAATGTCACACTCCAGCTCCAACGATTCGGCCCCACCGCTCAGGTAGGTTGTACCCTGTATGTCACACAGATTACCGTTGTCCAGTTTGCAGCGGTGTAACTTCTCAATGTTGAGGCCATCCTCACAGAACACAGCACCATTACGTTCAACCACCGCAATGACCTTGGCATCATCCTCTTCGGCCAGAAACTTGGCGGCGTGATACCCCACATTACCCAGCCCTTGAATCACAATCCGCTGATTTTCGAGTCCAGGCTCAAGCCCCGCCGCTTTAACCGCTTCAGGATTTCTGAAAAATTCTCGCAACACATATTGCACACCCCGCCCCGTCGCCTCCATCCGGCCATGAATACCACCATGCTCAACCGGCTTACCGGTGACACAGGCGATGGCATTAATATCCTCTGGATGAAGGTGCTTATAGGTATCGGCGATCCATGCCATCTCACGCTGCCCGGTTCCCACATCGGGGGCCGGTACATTGGTGGCCGGATTGAGAAACCCTTTTTTGGCCAACTCTCGTGCAAAGCGGCGGGTGATCTTCTGTAGATCATCACGACTATATTGTGTGGGATCGAGGTGCAGTCCCCCTTTTGAGCCTCCAAAGGGGACATCAACCAGAGCACACTTGTAGGTCATAAGAGCCGCAAGTGCCTCGACATCATTCTGGTCAACCGACTCAGCATAACGAATCCCCCCTTTCGATGGGCTGCGGTGGATGCTGTGCACTGCGCGCCATCCGGTGAAGATCTCAATGCGCTCATCTATTTTGACCGGGAAGGTGACCTGCAACACTGAGGTGCAGGCCTTAATCGCCTCTGCCACGCCGGGCTCAAGGTCAAGAAAGGTGGCGGCATGGTCAACCATCTGGTCGACACTGTTTCTAAACTTAAGGCCTGCGGAGATCTGTTGTTCTGCCATGGTTATCCCAAATAATAAAGCGAGTCAGTTGAGTGTAATCGAAGAGCCGACACGATTGAACCGGCAGTTTTATATCGACAAAAGCGCCTCTCGGAGTGCGCTAATAAAGCGCTCATTTTCCTCTTTACTGCTGACCGTTACCCGCAGGCAATCCGCCAGGGGCCCAGTGCTTTGGCCCATATTCTTGATCAATACACCACGCTCTTTGATA
>JAPHSO010000002.1 GCA_026193675.1 Gammaproteobacteria bacterium
CATCAGGCTGGTGTGCCGGACAGTACGTCTAAACTGCGTCAGAACATACAAGAAATCTTCTTTGCTCAAAATAGATTCCTGAGCAGCTGTTGGCCGACTAGTTTCATCTAACTGATTACCTGTTACAAACTGTTACACAGTGTTACCCAATGGAGAAGTATCTACACGGTTAAGCGCCTAATCTGTCAACGTCAAATCAATTAATGGAGACAGAACAATGAAACGCTTAACAAAATTTTCTCTTATCGGTGCGGGTGCATTGGCGATGGTTACCGCCATCTCAGGATGCAGCCATTTTAAAAGCCCTGAAGATCGTGCCCAATGGATGGTGGATAAGGTATCCAGTAAGCTAGAGTTGACCGAGGTGCAACAGGTTAAGCTAAAGGCGCTGAGTGATGAGATGCTTTCAACCCGCAAAGAGATGAAACTCAAGTTTGGCGATAGCCGCGAGCAGGTGATGGCGCTGCTTGATCAGCCAACGCTGGATCAGGACAAGGCAATCGATATAGTTAAATCTCATACCAAGATGGTTGATGACAAGGCACCTGTAATGGTTGCTGCATTTGCAGATTTCTACGATAGCCTTGATGCGGAGCAGCAGGCAGAGGTGCGTGAGTTTATGCAGAAACATAAGGATCGTCACAGTCACCATGGGCCACGCGGCTTCTTCCGTGATTAATCATTGCGATCTGAGAACCTGACAATGTCCAGTATATGGGGAGATAGAAAGATGTTTAGAAAACTGGTGGCGGTCACTTTGCTGATATCATTTGTGGCAATGGCTACATCCGGGATGATGATGTTTGTGATAGAGAAGCCCTCTTTTACGATACAGATGCATCCGGTTCATAAGCTGTTTGGTCTTGTGATGATACTGGCGGTGATGGGCCACCTGGCCCTAAATGGTCGAGTACTTTTTAATCACCTGAAAACAAGATCAACATCAGTATATGGAGGCATGCTTGTTATGGCGCTGGTTCTTCTTTATGGGGTTGCAATGAATAATGAGGTGCCTGAGCATCTGGCCATGCCGATGAATGCACTGGCTGCAGAAGTTGAGATGGGAAAGTGACAACCTGCTGTGATGCAGAACTCCGGTTCTGCATCTACAGCTTTTAGTCAATTCAGGTTACTCTCTTTATATGAATGGGCAGACGCACAAAATATTATTAATCGATGATGATGAAAGACTGGCTGGTCTACTCAGCCAGTTTTTTGATCGTTTCGATATGGTTTTGGATTCAGCGTTGCGCCCTAGCGACGGGTTTACCAAACTGGAATCGGGAGGCTACGCTTTGGTGATCCTCGATGTGATGCTTCCAGAGATGGATGGTTTTGAGGTCTGCAAGAAAATTCGCAAGCAGAGTGATATTCCCATCATCATGTTGACTGCCCGAGGTGATGTGATGGATCGGGTTGTCGGTTTAGAGCTTGGTGCCGATGACTATCTACCCAAACCTTTTGAGCCGCGAGAACTGGTAGCTCGAATTCAAACTATTCTGAAACGCTCAACCCATCCAAAAGGTTTATCTGAACAGCTGCAATTTGGTGAGCTGACGATCGATAGCGGAATGCAGCAGGTGATGCTGTCGGGTGAAGAGATACACCTCAGCACGATGGAGTATCAACTCTTGTTGTATCTGGCGCGTCATCTGGGTAACACCCAAAGTCGTGATGATATTCTCAATGCGCTAAAGGGAACCGAGACCGAGCTATTCAGTCGCTCAGTCGATATTGCCATTAGCCGCCTGCGCCAAAAGCTCAAACCACTGGAGCTGATTAAAACAGTGCGGGGCAGTGGGTATCTCTTTGTGGGGAAACCGTCATGAGATTCTGGTCCGGTCAACGACGACACTCCTTGAGTGGCAGACTGGTTTTGCTATTTCTTGCGACGGCAGTTTTGGTCGTAGTTTTGGTGGGGGGGAGTTTCGGTAAGGTATTCCGTGACCACTTTGAGAACAACGTACGTCCTCATCTAGTTCAGTATATTGAATATGTGCAGCACGATATTGGTACGCCTCCCGATCAGCTGCGAGCGGCAGAGCTGGCGAAAAGGCTGAAAGTCGATATCTATATTGTGAGTCCAGAGGGCCTTTGGTCATCCAATGGTCAACGGTTAAAAATATCCGAATTGGATTTTGAACATAGCTTTCTACAGGATGGTGTCGAATATGGTTTTTCCAGGAATCATAACGAAGAGGTGTTCATGGCGCGCACCGGTGACACCACCCTCTACTTTGATATTCCCAATCTAAAAGGGGAGCGCAAGGGAAACGCCTTAGTGCCCATTACAATATTACTGTTGGTGCTGTTTGGACTTTACCATTTGATACTGCGTCTAATCCGACCGGTAAACATCCTGATTGATGGGGTGAGACGTTTTGGTCATGGTGAAATTGATCATCGCATCGATCTAAACCGTCGTGACGAGCTGGGAGAGTTGGCCGATAGCTACAATGAGATGGCCGATGATATTCAGCAGATGCTCGATGCCAAGCGCCAACTGTTATTGGCCATTAGTCACGAGCTGAGATCACCTCTGACCCGAGCCAAGGTATCGCTAGCATTGATGGAAGAGAGTTCCCAGCGTCAGGAGCTGGCTAAAGATATTGGTGAGATGGAATCACTGATTGAGGAGTTGCTGGAGTCTGAACGACTGACCAATCGTCATCAGGCGCTTAACAGGCAGCCCCATGATCTCAATGCTGTGATTACTGATCTGTTGCAGCAGCACTTTGCAGATAGGCCTATCATTCAAAAGATTCCCAGTGAATCGATTACCATGGAGCTGGATGGCCCTCGAATCAAACTGCTGCTTAAAAACCTGTTGGAAAATTCTTTAAGACATACCCCAGATGGTGCCCAGCCGCCGGAGCTGACAGTGGTGCTGCAGGGTGGCTCTGTAATGATGACAGTGAAGGATTATGGTCACGGGATTGAGGCTGAGCACATTCCTCATCTCACCGAGCCCTTCTACCGTGCCGACGCCTCGCGTCATCGCGAAACAGGCGGTTATGGTTTAGGGCTTTATCTCTGCCGGGTAATTGTTGAAGCCCATGGCGGAGATCTGGCGATACAGAGTGAGGTCGAAAAGGGGACTAGCGTTATTGTTACGCTACCCCTTTAAACATTAGCTAACTTCCTGCGAGTTCAGGTATTCCTCATAACTGCCATTAAAGGTGACCATGCCCTGAGGGGTTAACTCAATGATGCGAGTGGCAAGTGAAGATACAAACTCACGGTCATGACTCACAAACAGCAGTGTTCCTGGATAGTTTTCCAGTGCGGTGTTAAGTGATTCAATCGACTCCATATCGAGGTGGTTGGTCGGTTCATCCATCACCAGCACATTGGGTTTGTGCATCATAATCTTGCCGAAGATCATCCGTCCCTGTTCTCCCCCGGAGATGACGCCAACCTTTTTGTCGATATCTTTCTGCGAGAATAAAAGACGGCCCAGGTAGCCACGTACCACCTGCTCATCATCACCCTCCTGCATCCATTGGCTCATCCACTCAAGCAGGGTCATATCATGCTCAAATTCATAGGCATGATCCTGGGCGTAGTAACC
>JAPHSO010000083.1 GCA_026193675.1 Gammaproteobacteria bacterium
GATCAATATTGCATCATCTACCAGCATACCCAGCACCATGATGAAGCCCATCATCGAGATCAGGTTGAGAGTGATACCAGACATATACAGCCCAAACAGACCGGTCATGAAGATAATGGGCAGTCCAATGGTTGCCATCATCGCCACCGAAAAACGCAGGAATAGAATGAGCGAAATAAAGACCAGAATCAGACCCACCTGACCATTACTGGTAAGCACGCCAAGACGCATGCGGGTGAATTTTGAGAAGTCCTGGAAGCTACTCATCGTCACATCATCGCCATACTTTTTGGAGATGTTGGCGACATATTCATGGATGTGATCGACCGTATCGATGATATCTGCATCAGACTTTTTCAGCACCAGCATAGAGATCCCCGGCCTGCCGCCCACATCATAGGTGGTTCCAGGGATCGATAGCGCCTCGGTCACATTGGCAACATCTTTCACCTTCAAGGTGTCGCCACTGGCATTGGTGCGCAGTACCAGATTGCCGGTATCCTCAGCGGAGATCATCTCACCGGTGATACGCACAACCTTCTGCCCCTCCTCAGTTGTGATATCACCACCGGGGGCATTAAGGTTCCAGCTACGCACCACATTTTGAATATCGTTTACCGAGACATGCTCACGGTTCAACTTTTCGGGATCAACCTCGATACGAATCTCCGCCTTACGATCACCCAGCAGGGTCACCTTAGCGACCCCCTTCACATTGAGCAGGTCATCTTTTATATCGTTACTTAACCGTTTGAGTTCCAGATCTGATAGTGGCGCAGAGACAGCCAGGCGAATGACAGGAATGATTGAACCCTCAATCTCGATCACATAGGGATCAAAAGGGAGATCGCTGGGCAGTTTGGCACGATTAACGGCGAGTGAAATATCGTTGGTAATTTGATCCCGATTCTTCGCATCGGGATCAACCTCAATGGTGATTCGACCAGAACCGGGGAATGACATGGAGATCATCTTATCGATCCCATCAAGTGAGCGTAGCTCTTGCTCAATAGGGGTGATGACCAGCTGCTCCACCTCTTTGGGTGATGCCCCGGGATAGACCGAGCTCACCATAATCTGATCCAGATTTACATCGGGGAAGGCTTCTCGGTTGATATTTAACGCAGCGTAAATACCCACTGCAAGCAGAAAGACCGAGATTAAATTAACAACCAGTCCACGCTGAACTAGCAGATTGATTAACGATTTCATTTAGCTGTACTCATGAATTGACCGTCGCCAGATTGGGCGCTCCAGTCATATTGCGGTAGGTCGATATTTTTCCAGATGGCACCACGTACGATATTAAGTTGCTGCTCTCTTTTGGTGAGCTCAACCTGCTGTAGTGCTACGACCAGTTTTGATTCAGTCAATTGCGACTCAAACTGGATCAGCCGATCAATCTCAATACGCCCTCTGCGATAGCGTTGTTCTGCCTCAGTCAGTTTGGCCTGTTCACTCTGCATACTGAGTTGGGCCGCCTTGTAGGCAGTTTTACTCTCTTTAATCTCTGCAAGTAGTGAAGCGATGTTGTAGTGAATCGTCTCTTTAGCATCTTCGCGCTTCTGCAGGGCGATGCTGCGATCAAGATAGGCCTGCGAAAGTTCGGCATCATAACCGGAGTGATCAAGGCTCTTTTTGTACTCAATGCGAATACCGATTTGCGGTTCAGTAATTGATGTTGAACCAAGTGCTGTATCCCCTGAAGCAAAACGATTGCCCACAAAGCCGACCAGATCAAAAGTATCTTTGCGATTGTTGCCCTTGGTCTTAATGGCGGTCTCCGCAAGCTTCAGTTCAGAATCGATCAGAACCAGCTCAGGACTGTGCCCAATAGCCTCTTCAACATAGCTCTCAAGGAGCTCGTGTTGTAGATGGTTAGTACTCGCCAGTTCGATCTCTAAATGGGTATCCCAGGGGAGTCCCATCAACCGATTCAGGCTCACCTCCTGTTGTACCCACTGTAGTTGTAGCCCTTTGAGTCTCGCCTTCAACCCCTTGAGCTGGGCATCCACCTGTAGCTCATCCTTGCTCTCTGAGATCCCCAAGCCAAGGCGGCTCTTCACAAATTTATCGAGACGTTGTGAGTGTTTGATGGAGGCCTTCACATTGTCGATCTGCTTATGGGTGCTCACCGCCTGAAGGTAGAGCCCCAATATCTGTGAGGCGAGCTGATCATACTGCAGGCGCTCCTGCGCCTGTGCCATTTTTGTACCAACCTCCGCCTGAGAGTTTGCCAGTTGATAATCGAGGTTGTCAGCCCCCCTGCCCAGAGAGCGTCTATATTCGGCCTTCAGGCTGAGATTGGTTGCCGGATCCATCTGAACCGGTATCCCATATGAGTCGGTAATGTTGTCTCGGCTGAGTGAACCGGAGAGGGTTAGCATATCGCCAGAGCTTAACTTGCGTGCGGCACCGCCCCCAACCATCACCTGATTGACCGCAGGGCCACTCATCGATGTTTGGTGTGAAAGACCGCTCTCACCGGAGAGCTGCCAGCCAAACTGGCTATTCACACGACTACTCTCTTTGGAAGCCTTCTCAACCTGCATTGAGGCGATCTTCAGAGAGGGGTAGTGGTTTACCACCTTTTGCAGAATCAGCTCCATGGTGAGTGGTTCTGCACCTGCCTGAAAGGTGAGTCCGCTCAGAAGTAGAGCAATGAGTGAGCGTTTAACCATTTTGTGCACTCCTTTTAATCCCGTGCAGAAAAATCTTGAGGTGAGTGTTGATGTATAACTCGTGGTCATATTGATCGTCATATAGTTTGAGAGAGTACTTCCAGATCTGCGCCTGAAAGATGGGGGCGAGCAGGAGGCGGGCGGTGACCTGAGGATCACATTCAATAAACTCCTTTTGAACGATCCCCTTCTTAATCATCCCCTCAAGGAGGTGACGAACCCGCTTGGTCACCTGATCGACAAAAAATTTGGTGAGATCCGGAAAATTGCCCGATTCAGAGACAATCAGCTTGGGAATGATATCGAGACGAGTCCCCTGAGTATGGGCGGTCATACCGAGAATGAAGCAGCGGATCAGATCCTCTGAAGAATCCTCATTGGAGGCAATCTCTTGCTCAACCTGATCGATGATGGGGATGATGTCCTCTGTCACCACCGCCTCAAAGATCGCCTCTTTACTCTTGAAGTAGTTATAGAGTGAACCTTTGGAGATCCCCGCCCTGTGGGCGATCTCATCCATTCTTGTGGCTGAAAATCCCCTCTCAGCGAAGAGATCAAAGGCAGCCTCAATGATCTCGCCGGGACGAGACTCTTTACGACGCTGCCAACGCAGCTCTGCAGAGGATTCGGTGTGAAGGGGCATAGGTTGTCCAATAGAGTAAATAACTGACCGGTCAGTTATTAAAGTATATCTATTGGCTCGTGTCCAGTGATTGAATAAAAAGATGCTATCTTTTACCTTTTCAAATCCCGTGGTGTTTCCGATTATTCAGAATGCTTGATCTCAACATTCAAACGAAAAGGTTGGGTAAGACGAAAGTTCCTGATGATCTGAGCCTGTCGCAGGATGAAGGAAAGATCATCTGTCTGTTAGGACCCAATGGGGCAGGAAAGACTACATTAATTCGACTGATTATGGGGCTGCTTCAGCCGACGTCAGCTGAAATTCATCTCTTCGCCCACGGTGATTGATGCCACATTTTCCGCCAAGAATGAGTTTCAGGCGGTGCAGTTCATTCCGCTGGCTATACTGCCGCAGATATTTTAAGTGACATGATCTAGGGGATTAATAGCTTTCCGCGGTTCTTTAAACTGCTCTCCTATCCACTACCGCTCACCCATACCAACAGCATTATGCGTGATGTTTTATTGAAGGATATGAGCCTGTGACAGCCGTGGCCACAGCTAGTGATCTTGTTCAGCTTTGTTGTGCTGATTGCGATGACACTTATTACCCTAGGAAAAATGAACAGTCACGGATTGGCTTAATGAAAAACAATTAGTATCAGGACGATTACGAAAAGTATCCGATGTTGAAGTCGTACCAGGCATGGGCTGTAGCAGTAGTATTTGAATCACCATC
>JAPHSO010000366.1 GCA_026193675.1 Gammaproteobacteria bacterium
ATGGGGCAGGGGGCCGGTGATCCTCTCCTGGGCCGATATTGAGCCGGCACGTGGCGATAATGGCTCAAATGTTGTGCTGCACGAATTTGCCCATAAGCTTGATTTCCTTGATGGGGCTGCAAACGGTATTCCGCCACTGCATCCGGGCAACAGTCAGCAGGAGTGGGCTCGGGACTTTACTCACGCCTATGAGGATCTTAGTGAGCACAGCTTCCACCATTCAGGTGGCATCGATCGTTATGCGACGACCAATCCTGCTGAGTTCTTTGCAGTTATGACTGAAATCTTCTTTGAAGATCCACGGCTGTTACAAACGCAATATCCGAAGATCTACGATGAGCTGCGTCGCTTCTACAGACAGGATCCCATTAAGCGCCATCTTTAGTGGTTGATTGCATTGGGAAAGCGTAGTCACTACCTGGGGATGGTGAAGTGGAATGCGCTACCACCATCCTCCAGATTGTTACTCCAGATCTCGCCACCATGCTCTGCAATGATCCCTTTGGAGATTGCCAATCCTAAACCGGTACCGCCCGCTCCGGTTTTTGTCTCGCTGCCCTGAACAAACGGCTCAAAAACGCTGTTAATTTCACTTTCTGGAATACCGATACCATGATCCTCAATTGAGAAGAGGAGGGCAGGGCTGCTGTTATCTTTTAACAGTGTATTGGTAATTGAGATATTGATGGTCTGACCTTCGTTGCCATATTCGATGGCATTGGATAGGAGATGATCGATCACCTGGCCGATACGCACGGGATCAAACTCTGCCATCATTGACCCTGCTAATGGTGTCAGTTTGATAGACATGTTTTGCTGTTCAATAAGCTTTTGATGGTTTGCAATGACATCTTTAGTGAGCTGTAGAAGATCTGCCTCACTCTTTTTTATACCAATCTTACCTGCATCAAGTCTTGATACATCTAGAAGCTCTTCAATCAGCTGATGCAGACGTTCTCCACTTATATTGATATTGTCAAAATAGCTTCCGAGCTTTTCCAGGTGCTCCGGCTCTAGCTTATTGGCTCCCAGTTTGGAGAAGGAGAGAATGGCATGCAGAGGGGTGCGTAGCTCATGACTCATATTGGAGATAAATTCAGCTTTAGCCTGATTGGCCCTTTCGGCACTGTTAATTGCATGCTCTAACTCGACGTTTCTTCTCTCCAGTGCATCAATCATATGGTTAAAGTGGATTGCCAGTGCCCCCACCTCATCTTTTGCTGTGATCTCGAATCGCTCATTGAGGGTGTGAGTTTTGTCTGTACTAGTTCTCGCCTTTTCACTAAATTCAAGCAGTTGTCGTAGCGGGGAAAGAATTCCAGTGGCAAAGCGCAGGGCAACAAAAAGGGTCAATAGGAATCCGATCAGTGCAACGACAAAGAATCCATTGAAGAGACTATCTTTAATGGCATCCAGGTTGGATTCTGGATAGGTGAGCATGATGGAACCTTCCATTGAGGGATTCATCGACTCAATTCTGTCGGCCTCAGCAAGATAGATATTTCCATTAATGGTGAGACGGCTTAGATGCCCCTGCTCCTCTAGAAGCATCTGATACTCAATATAGGAGAGGGGGACAGTTGATAGGCGCTGCTCTAGATCATTAAAGGTTGAGGCCATCACTGCCCGGCGTCGTACCAGGGTGATATCGATCTCGGTATCACGTTTGATCTGTTTTAGCAGGGTGTCGTTAATCGAGTAACCGATCAATATCACCCCTTTGATAGACTCATCGTCAATGAGTGGCGTACTGCCGAAGATGATGAAGTTGCCCAGCTCAGAGATGATGCCGGAGCCAATCTCTCCGCTGGTAACTGCCTTGCGGACGATGCTCCATGACATGAGCGAACGACCAATGTTGGCAGGGTCAAACGAGTCATAGATCACAGTGCCATTTGAATCAAGCCACATCACCACATCGGCTGTTGATCCTTCCTGTAGCGCCATCAGTTGCTGGGTGATATTAAATGCATTGCCCTCATTGATGGCATCAAGAAGCTTTGGATCAGAAATAAAGTGATTGCCCCATATCTGAGCCATCTGACCTATGGTGGAGAAGAATCCCTCGACCATCCCTGTGGTTGTTTCAAACTGCTGATCGACCAGCTTGATAAATTCCCGTTCAGTCATCTGAACCGAGATGGCATTTCCCAGGAGCGCTCCAATCAGGATAAGGGCACCAAAGGTGACTCCCAACTTAATGTTAAGCCGCTGGTAGAGAGGGATATTCTCCATGCTACCGCTTCTGTTCAGTCGTTAGACTATCCTGGAAGTCTGGGTAGTGTTTGTTAAAGGCATCCAGCACCCAATCCACACTTTGACTCTCGTGGCATCCGCCATTTTGACAAGAGTTGGGCATACCGCTCTTTGCCGTCTCCGATGGTGGGATAATTTTAAATGCGTGGCTGCGCAGACTTAAAAAACCACCTGTTTTGACGATCTTCGGCATGTGACAGTCGGCACAACTGACCTCGGTTGCAGGGCAGGGGATGTGTGGACGCCCCTTTTCACCGCTAATCTTTCCCATACTGGCGATATGACACTTGGAACAGACCGAACTACCATCGCCAAAGGTGTTCTCTTTCTTGTCGTGGCCGTGTGGTTCATGACAGGTGACGCAGGTGATTCCGAATCTGACCTGATCCAGGCCAGGCTTGGCATCATCCGGAGCATGACGATACTCGGTAGAGTGACACTGTAGACACTCATCTTTGAGCTCACCGCGATCGCCATCTTTTTTATGGTTCTCAACCAGTAGGGTATGTGCCCGGGCATGTTTCGATTTACCCCAGTCACTAAACTCCTGATGGCGGTTTTTAGACATGCCGTTACCCCACCAGTATTTACCCTTCTTATCATTTTGTGGGGTGGATGGATTGAGCACCTCAGTCACATCACCATCCGGTTTGAAGTTGAGCGGGAAGTTGAATTTTCCCTCTCGGGTCGCCTCCTGTGATGCGTTGGTACCCCGGTTATGACACTGACCGCAAACTGAAGGGGATACCGAGCGGATAATATCGGTGCGCTTTTTATTGGTGGTGGGTTGCTCATCCTGGTGGCAGATGGTGCAGGTCACATCCTGTCGCATCATCTCATTTTGCTGGTGCAGGCTACCGGGACCATGACAGGCCTCACAGCCGATACCAAACTCGGAAAACTTGAGGGTGTTGGGATCAAAGCCGGTGGTGTGGCAGCCATTACACTTATAAGACATTTTGGTCTTGTGCCAATCACTCACTTTATAGGGCTCCCACTTCTTGAGCATGATGTGCCATTTGGCAGGAAGTGGATAGTATTCGCCATCGATCATCTTGACGTAGATCTGCTCCCACTTATTGCCGACAAGAAACTGAATATCGCTTTTTTGAAAGGTGACTGCGGGGTCGCCGGATTCAAAATCACCAAGGATCTCATCCTCTGATGTGAGGGGTCTGAACATATAGGGGTGGAGGGTATTCTCTTTCCAGGAGGTATAGTTTTCCTGGTGGCAACTTTGACAGTTTTCAGAGGTGATGTAGCTCGGCTCCTGAGAGAGCTGGTAGTGAAACAGTAGGTAGTAGATTCCTACTGCGATGGTGAGCACCATCAGTAACTTAAACAAGAGTCTCATTTTCGTATCACCCTCTTTTCTACTTATGACTTTATATTAGTTATTAATTGTAGGTATATACCTATATTTCCAACAACTCAAATCTAATTGCTTAGACCATTACTGCTTCTAATGAGGATTATTACCAGCACTAATAATGAGGGAGTTGATAGAGGGTTCTAAATCGTTTCTTGACAAAAGTGGTTAGGCGCCTTATCTTTACCTCTAATTAGTAAGGAGCCTAACTACATGAAGAGCCTGATTCCCAATGAATCGACCAAATGCATGATTCTCGAAAAGCTGAATAGGAGGGTTCCAGGCATTGATGTGGGAGCGGTTAAATTGAGTATGCAGTTGGCATCACTTTCGCAGCAGAGTCTACAGCTATTTGAGAGCCACTTTTCGATATGGAATATCTCACAGGGGCGTTTTGCCATCATGATGCTGCTGTTCAATCTGCCTGAGAAGAACTGGACTCCGGCCAAGCTGGCCGAGGCGACCGGTGTCACCAAGGCGACGGTAACCGGTCTGCTGAACAATCTGGATCGAGATGGGCATCTACTACGCCAGCCGCATGAGAGTGATCGACGCAAAACGGTTCTCAAACTATCAACTGAGGGTGAGGCGCTGGTGCAGAAGATCATTCCGGAGCACTTCAGCCAGATCAGCAGCTACTACAAACATTTGACCAAAGCGCAGTTGCG
>JAPHSO010000165.1 GCA_026193675.1 Gammaproteobacteria bacterium
AAATATTAAATTTTTCAACTTTCTATCCTTCTTGAACTCTCAATAAAACTATGTGATTGATAAGCCTGAGAGAAAATCTCATCAATCAGAAATGGCTCTTTTAAAAAATTTACCTGGCTACTCCTCTACCTGGCCTTTTTTCGGATTTAGGCGGCGTACATAAGCAGCTAAACACCTGCCCAGCCTTCAAGGTGAGTTCTACACGATTAAAAAATCTTCTTTTCTCAGTAATTTCTCGATTCCATGTTGGCTGACTCTGACCATCAATTCGGAAATTCTTATTCCCACAGGTGCTCTCCATATGCTCGTTGGCCCGGCGTAGAAGGGTCGGTACGGCGCCGTCATCACGAAGGTGATCCACTCCCTTTGATGTGAGGATCGGCAATGGATGGCTGGATAGAGGTGGAGTAAATACGTCACATTGCTTGGCGCCTTGATTGCCTGCTGCCTGTGACGAGAAAGCGCTAGTGCTGGATGCGGTAACCGTTCGATTACTCCTGGATACAGGCGAACCAGCTGTAGATGTTCCTGAACGATATGATGTTGATGAGTTGTTGTAAGATGATGGCTGTTTGGTACCTTGATTCATGCTCCGGCCACTACCTGTAGAGGTTTGGGGCGCTGTATATGGATACTGTTTTTTAATACCACTGCTTGACCTCTGGGGAGCATTACCTGATCTGCCCGCAGATTGACCCTGCTGTTGATATTTTATAGAGCTATCAACCTGAGCCTGACGATTCTCTCTTTTGATGCGTGCTAGATTCTGCTCATATAGTGTTGGTTTGGTATATTTCTTAGAATTATATTTTTTGGATATCTCTTGTGCATTTTTATACGATTGCCTGAAAATTTCATCCGTTGACTGTCCATTGCTCATGCTCTTACTTAAGCTTGAGAGGTTTGATGTGGTTCCATTCATCACATCAGAGACGTAGGCATCAATAAATTGAGATTGGCTATCAATATCCATATTGGAGTTTTTAACCATGGCCGCACCTGCTGCAAGAGCAAATACTTTCCCCCAATTCACGTTAGACTTTCTTTTGGCCCTTTCCGCACTTGCCAGTCTACTTTGATGGGAGCTATATTCATGTTTGAACTTGCGCTCTAATCCTTTAATTGCAGTCTCATCTGTTGGCTCAAAGTGACTCAATTGTGAACCGATGAGATAACTCTCTTTTACATATATCCCAACCTCTTTCTGCCCCTTATAGGAGATTGTTCCTACAAAGACAACATTGGCAAAGGGGCTTCTGCGCGCTGTAGGGTACTTCTTGTAGAGTTCTGCATACATTCCCATAGAGGGGAATGAGATGAATGTGCCGGTATATTTAAAACCATTATGGTCTGTATATTCGCCCTTATAGGGAATAGCAACACGTGACTTGCTGTAGGGGTCTTTATACTCCTTAAACTCGCCTACAAAAATATCCGCCTGGTAAGAGAGGTTTGTATAGAGTTTCGCGCCCTCTGTAGGCAATCCATCATGATAACGGGTATTGTATTTGCGGCCCTTGAATTCAATGACATAATTCCCGGACGTTGGCTGGTTCTTCTTGTCAAAGAAACCCTCATATTTTATCGGCATCTGTTTCGAGCTGAGCCGTCCATGGCCGTTGCTGCAGGTGCCGCTTTCACATACCGCCTCTGAATAGTAGTGAGGCATATAAAGAGAACTCTTTCCGCCACACCCTGTTATAACTGATGCCGTAATAATAGAGCCAACTATCAGGGACTTATGCATGATGAGACCCTCTACTATTAAAATACTTCGCAATCAGTTTTATATGATTTAACACCGTCTACAAAGCACTCGTGCGATTTACCCTTTGCATGGTTTTCCTGCAATCCATGTCGCTTGTACCCCTGCATGCGTGTAACAGTTGCCAGTTTGGCGCCTGCGTAGGAGATACTCTTGCTACGCTTTCCAGGAAGACTTTCACTTATAGATGTGTTCACGGAACCACCGATATTAAAAAAAGTGATTCTATTTCCATTATTGAAACTATAGGTGTAGTTAAGAGTTTTTGAGCCATCATAGACACCTGAAGCCATAGCTTTTACAAGAAAGTTTGAGTTATCCATAATTGATGACTTTTCAGTCTTACT
>JAPHSO010000132.1 GCA_026193675.1 Gammaproteobacteria bacterium
AAACCCCCCATTACCGTTAACCTTCGCGCCGACAAGATTCGCTATATTCAGGTGAAGGTGCAACTTATGAGCCGTGAAGTTTCAACCCTGCAGAAGGTAGAGAGTAACAAACCTGCAATTATCGATTCACTGATTACCCTGATCACCGCTCAGGAGCTCTCCACCATGAGGAATGTCACTTCTCGTGAAAAGGTTCGTGCCGAAGCACTTAAGCGAGTTCAGGCGCTGCTACAGGAGATTGCCGGTATCGTTCCCGGCACAAAGATTGGTGAAGGTGAAGATGCCACCACCGTGAAGGGTGTTGAAGCACTCTATTTCACCGACTTTGTAGTTCAATAGATTGGTGACTGTCACTTCTACGACAGTCGCTGCAACACCTGATTAAGGTGTCCCTCAATACGCTCTTTGTATTGTAAAAACTGAACCGCCTGCACCTTCTCCACACCATCTTTAACCAGTAGATCAGTCGCCATACTGATATCTGTAATGTAGATTGGATAGTGCTCACCACTTGGGCGTTTGGAGAGAATGTGCTTAACCACCTCTTCAAACAGTTTGTTGCCATGTTCCAGTGATGAGAACTCACTCTCTTCACAGTAGACGGTAAAGGTTGTCTTATTATCTTCATCGCTATCGACAATGACCTGCAGGCTGAAAAACTTTCTACCCTGCTTGAAGAAGTCTGGCGACTGTCTGGTGCTGCTAAAGCGGCCATAGGGATCTTTCTTAATCGCATAGAACTCCAAACCCTGTGGCCCGGCCGTTTCACCGCCCTCTGAGGTGAGAAAATTGATGCGGTTGATAATCGACTCAAAGAAGTGACTAAACTGATTGATCAGAATGGTCTGATCATAAAAATCCGAAACCTGACGGAACAGAGTACCTCTCTCATCCAGCACATAGATCTCCACCGTCTTTCTAAGAACACGGAAGAAGAGCTGAATGATTCCATTCTTATTTTTCTCATAGATGGTCGGTATCGGTGAGTCCTGCATTGTATGGCGATCAATCATCGTCGAGACAAACTGTGGATTGGGCTTACTGAATCGCACCATTAAATCCTGCAGCTTCTTAAACTCCTTATAGCGCAGTAGCTCTCCCTCACGCTCAAATAGATAGAGCTGTTTACCAAGCGCCAACAGATAGCGACTCGCTGAGGCATTGGCATCATCGTAGAACCACTCTCCCAGATCACTAAACAGCTCTCCAAGTCGATGAGTAATCGAAGTTCCTTTGGTGATCCCCGTTGACATAAAATCTGGCATCTCATCATTTTTCTGAGCTGCGCTTGAGTACCATTTAAAGTAGCCGATAATCGCCTCAGCCAGACCCTTCTCACCAAAATAGCGATTACAGAGCACCTCGCCCCAGCTGGTCGACTGAATCCAGTCGAGTCGTTTTAACAGGCACTCCTTGTTGAATCCGTAGCTGAGGGGCTCTGATCCACGACCCTCTGTTTCGTACTTGTTTCTATCAAAACCGTCAGCAAGCTGTATCCCTGTGTTGACCAGATATTGAGAGTGCTCCAATCTGGATGGTTGCGAGAAGCTATCAACACCACTCTTTAGCTTCTCCCCCAGTGGGAATTCAAAAAAGAGGCGGTCAACAATTCGTTTAACCACCACATCATCAATAACCGGATTTTTACTAAACAGGGCTATAGAGCTATTACGGTTAATAATCTCATTAAAGTAGGCCCATGCCAGCAACTCAACCAGTGAACGGGTCTGCTTAATCGGCGCCTGCCTCTTCACTATCTTTTCGACATAACCGGTAAACAGATACCAGATACTGCGACCCTCTTCATCTCTGAGTTCATGTACTGAAAGACGATGCTCAAGTAGATCGATCTCAATGCCGCGACGAATCAGCTCAATTTTTCCCGCCTTGCGCTCATAAGCTGCAAACAGCTTACGTCCCAAAATGGTCAGATCCTCTGCACTGATCATCGACTCGGCGCCAATTTCATGGGCAAAGTGGGAGAGGGCACGATAACTACCCGCCAGTGCATCAAACAAAATTTGACGCTCATTAACCACCTGAGGCACCTGCCAGTTGCTGCGATCATCAAGCAAAATCAGATCGAGTTTCTGCCAATTCCAGCGTTGGGTCATCTCTGTCAACATCACCCGCTGCCACTCAAAGGTCTTGGGGGGGAGATTGCTCAATGGCAAATTAATCTTGAAATAGAAACTTCGATAGAGCAGCTCCAGGCGGACCTGATCATCTCGACCAATCAGATAGCTCTCGAGCCGTTCAACCAGCAGGCGATAGGGGTCGAGACGATCCAGATCAGTTTCACCTTCGTAAACTGCCTGCTTAAACTGTTGACTCAGTAGATGCATATTGGGGTGCTCACTCATGTAGCACTCAATCAGCAGCAACTTGATTAACGACTTATAGGGTGAATCAATCGCCTTGGCTAACTGCCAGACTGCCGCGCCAAAAAACTCCTCTGGCGGAATGGCATTTACCTCACCAAAATCGATAATCTCACGAAAGAAGAAGAAACGCTTACGCTCAACCTCCTGCATGTATTCATCGTAACGATGATCCTCTTCAGGGGGCACAATCCACCAGGCGGGGAACTGCCCCTCTAAAAGAACGGCTGTACGATAGAACTCATCAAGCAGCAAGTGGTGTTGAGCGGTACCACTACTCTCACTACTCAGTTCAAGCTGTTCTCCCGAACGAAAAGTCTCGGCATTAACCAGGAAAAAGTGCACCTCAATATGGAGCTTATCTGCCGCCTGCTCAATCGCCTGTGCCTTCTTTTCCAGTTTTTTAATTTCAGCTTCTGTCAGTTCTGAATCATGGCAAAGCCAGAAATCAAAATCACTCTCGTTACTATGGGAGATGGTGCCGATACTTCCCATCGAATAGATCGCATTAATTGCACACTTGGGCGGTCTTCTGTAGTTAATGCTGCGGGAGTATTTATACACATCGTGCAAGGTATCCTTCTCAGGCTCATAGGTCTTGATACCGGCGGGAGTATCACGCGAGGTGTAACCCGGCAGCATCGGATGGTTAACCTGAAAAAAGAAGGGAATAAGTCTTAAAAAATCACGCTGACTGGGTCGCATGATCGCGTAGGCACGCTCAAGCCGCTGCTTGTTGATCGTGCGAAATCTCTCGATGATAGTTTTTGGATCGTGGCTCACGTTAAACCGTAATTATTCAGAATCAGATTCATAATTTAGCCCAGCGATTAACACTGCTCCCACGGTAGCCCGTGAAAACGCCAACCACCCGATGTGCTGCGATGATGATGCTCATCAAGCTCACCTTCAAAGCCCTCTTCAATATTACTCACCTCACTAAAGCCCGATTCCAGCAGAAGTCGTCCAGCCTGAAGTGACCGTTTACCACTACGACAGATCAGTAGAACAGGAGCAGAACCGATACCCGTTGCCTCAATGACGCCACCCAGCATCAGTTCACGAATACTGCGCACAAAGTTGGGATTGACGACCCAGTCCGGCTCATCAATCCATGGAATATGAATCGCTCCTCTGGGATGGCCAACAAAGAGAAACTCCATACTCGAGCGCACATCTACTAAAATAGCGCGCGGATCGCTCTGCAATATCTCCCACGCCTCTTGTGGGCTCACGCTGTTTGGTATCATTTCGCTCATAGTCGGTCTCACTCAGTTGATCTCTTAATGGATCACTTACAATATAGCTAAGAGAATACGCTCTCACATGTTTCCGGTACAATATTTCTATGTCTAAAATTGAACGGCCACCCAAGGCACTGATGCGACCCATTGGTCGTGCCATCTCTGATTATAAGATGATCAAGGATGGCGATCGAATCCTACTCGGTCTATCTGGTGGTAAGGACTCCCTCACTCTACTGCATGTACTACATCAACTACAGCGTTATGCGCCGGTTAAATTTGAGCTAGGAGCCATAACCGTCGACCCACAAATTGAAGGATTCGATCCCTCAGTGCTCAAACCTTACCTTAAAAAATTGGGAATCCCCTACTTTTATGAGGCTCAACCGATCGCTGAAGATGCGGAGGAGCACCTTGATGACCCATCGTTCTCATTCTGCGCATTCTGTTCGCGTATGAAGCGCGGTATCATCTATAGCACCGCTCGCAAGGAGGGTTATAACGTTATCGCACTGGCACAACACCTTGATGATCTCGCTGAAAGTTTTCTGATGTCCGCCTTTCACCGTGGACAGCTACGCACCATGAAGGCTCACTACACCAATGACAAAGGTGACCTGCGCATTATCCGCCCCTTCGTCTATGTACGTGAGGGGCAGACCGCCGCCTATGCGGAGCATGGCAAGCTGCCTGTCGTCCCCGACAACTGTCCCGCCTGTTTTGCCAAGCCAACCGAACGCCAACATTTTAAACAGATGCTGTTGACTGAGGAGAAGCGCAATGAGGGGCTCTATCGCAACCTCCTCGCCACCATGCGTCCACTGATGGCCGAAGACAATCTACCTAAATCTGACGAAAACTCAGACGATCTTTAGATGGCTATACTGCTCCGCCTTTTTGCCCTGCTACCTCTGCCGATTGTCCATCTAATTGGTGCGCTATTGGGGTGGCTACTCTACCTCTTACCCAACAGCCATAAACGCATCAGTCAGACCAATATCGATCTCTGTTTTCCAGAGATGTGTAAAAGGGAACGAAGCCGCCTGGTTCGTCGCTCGCTAATTGAGTCGGGCAAAACACTGTTTGAAGCACCCAACCTCTGGTTCTCATCTGCCAGGAGAATCCGCTCCCTACTCAAGGAGATTGAGGGGGACGATGTGATCGCCAATGAACGCCAACAGCATGGGGTTGTGATCATCAGCCCCCATATCGGCTCATGGGAGATTACCGGACTCTACTGCTCAATGTCTCATCCCATCACCTCGATCTATCGTAAACCACGTCAGGCCTCTCTGGATGAGGCGATCGCCAATCGCCGCGCTCAGTTTGGATC
Organism: Gammaproteobacteria bacterium; assembly: GCA_026193675.1. Classification (GTDB taxonomy): domain Bacteria; phylum Pseudomonadota; class Gammaproteobacteria; order Thiohalomonadales; family Thiohalomonadaceae; genus JAOTST01. The sequence goes on from JAPHSO010000132.1 coordinate 4,959, forward strand.
AAAGATGGTTCCTATCGGCCCAAAGGGTATCAAGGCGCTGCTTACCGCACTGAAAAATCGTGAGGCGACCACCATGCAACCTGATCAGGATCCTCGTGATAATAGTGGCCTGTTTGCCCCTTTTTTTGGA
>JAPHSO010000034.1 GCA_026193675.1 Gammaproteobacteria bacterium
CGGAATTAGTCTCGTGCTAACGGATTATTCGGGCGGAGCCCTCACCCCTTCGGGGTCGTTGTCGCAAAGCTCCAACGTTCCTCCTCCCTTTGGTCGGAGGTCAAACCGGGAGATTCAAATCAAATCGCTAGGTCAGGCCACACAAAAAAAGCCTGCACAAGGCAGGCTTTATTCGTATGGCCCGCCCTAGAGGATTCGAACCTCTGACCTCATCCTCCGGAGGGATGCGCGCTATCCAGCTGCGCCAAGGGCGGAAAAGGAGATTATACCCGAAACACTTAAGCGGCCGATACGCTTAGTGTGCTCTATTGGGTTGCGGCAACCAGAGTGAGAGTAGTGCTGCTGTGATAACAAACAGAGTTGAAGCCCATAGAGCGCCTTCAAGCCCATATGACTGATAAAGGAGGCCAGAGAGGAGGGTTCCTGTCAGACGTCCGCCGGCATTGGACATGTAGTAGAAGCCGACACTCATTGCCACTCGGTCATGATCTGAGTAGGCGAGGATCAGGTAGGAGTGAACGGCGGAGTTTATCGCGAAGACAAATCCAAAGATGATAAGCCCCAACACCACAACCGTATCGGCCGGCCACCCCTGATTCATCGCAACGGCAATGGCTGCCGGTATCGGTGCCAGTACAAAAGCCCACAACAGTGCGCTGCCACCGCCGGGTCCCTGGCCATGATGACTCTGGCGTAGTAGTTTGGGAACAGTAGCCTGAACGATGCCGTAACCGATAATCCACAGAGCGATAAAGCCACCCACCTGCGTAAAACTCCAGCCGAGCACCTCATATAGAAAGACAGGTAGAGCAACCACAAACCAGACATCGCGTGAACCAAACAGAAAGAAGCGTGCAGCAGAGAGCCAGTTGATAGCGCTAATGTTTGAAAAGATGTGGCTGAACTTGGGTTTACTACTCATCTTACCGACGCCACTTGGCAGCAGTAGGATGGTGATGATCAGTACAGCCAACAATAGCGCTGCCAGGGTGGCGAGAGCACCACGAAAACCGGTTAGCTCTAGCAGGGCTGCACCGATAAAAAAGCCACCCCCTTTGAGGGCGTTTTTGGAGCCGGTGAGCAGTGCCACCCATTTGAATAGTTTAGAGTCGCTGCTACCTCCCGCTATGGCTTTAACCGAGGCCTTGGCCGACATTTTGTTGAGATCTTTGGCGATACCGGAGAGCGCCTGTGCAGCCATCACATAGCTGACGGAGAGCCAGTTGTCGGGCACGGTGAGCATCACCAGCGCCACCACCTGCATCGCCATACCGATATGCATCGTCAGATTGAGACCGATGCGGGCCCCCAGCCAACCGCCAACAAGATTGGTGACAATGCCGAAGAACTCATAAAAGATAAATAGCATCGCCACCTCAAAGGGTGAGTAGCCGAGCAGATGGAAGTAGAGCACCACCAGCATGCGTATCGCCCCGTCGGTGATGGTGAAGGCCCAGTAGCCACCGGTAACGACGAGGTAGTTGCGTAGATTCATATCCATGGAAATATCTGTGTAGAATAGTCGGATGTACCGTTAATGGACTCACTTGGTTGATATCTTGAGATAGAACACTATCTCTAATCATTAATGGCTGTGAATTATAACCACTCTTAAATGGAATAATGTGAATGAAACAGAAGGTTGCTCAACTACTATTGGTGTTTGCGATCAGCTCGCTGGTGATGGTGGTCTCAGGTTGTGGCAGTAAAGGTGACCTGTTTCATCCTGAAGAGAGTCAATCGACGACGAAGTGAATACCATGGACTATTTCGATTACAGGGAGGATGAGCTGTTTGCAGAGGGGGTGTCACTCACCCAAATTGCGGCTCATTATGGTACGCCCGCCTATATCTATTCCCGAGCTACCCTGGAGCGGCACTGGTCGGCCTTTGATGCCGCCTTTGCCAATGTAGACCACCTTATCTGCTATGCGGTTAAGGCCAATTCAAATATTGCGATCCTCAATCTGCTGGCTCGACTCGGTTCCGGTTTTGACATCGTCTCGGTTGGAGAGCTTGAGCGGGTGCTGGCTGCTGGTGGAGATCCTGCCAAGGTGCTCTTTTCGGGGGTTGGCAAACGTGTTGATGAGATCGAACGAGCACTTGAGGTGGGGATACACTGTTTTAACGTAGAGTCAGAGTCTGAACTGATTCGAATCAATGAGGTCGCTCTGCGCATGGGACTAACGGCTCCCATCTCGCTACGGGTCAATCCAAATGTTGATGCGGGTACTCACCCCTATATCTCAACAGGATTGAAGGAGAATAAATTTGGTGTCGCTATCGAAGATGCTGAAGCTATCTATGTCCGGGCTGCAGAGATGAAGGGAGTTGAGGTGGTTGGTATCGACTGTCACATCGGTTCACAACTGACGGAGATATCTCCATTTGTCGATGCCCTGGAACATGTTCTTGAACTGGTTGACCGACTTTATGACCATGGTATCGCTCTGAATCATGTCGATATTGGCGGTGGACTGGGTATCACCTATAAAGATGAGAAGCCGCCACTTCCCGGTGATTATGCGATGCCGATTGTTGAACGTTTTGCCGGAAGAGATCTAAAAATTATTATTGAGCCTGGCCGCGCGATTGCAGGTAATGCGGGACTGCTGTTAACGCGTGTTGAGTATCTGAAGCATAATGATAGTAAGGCATTTGCTGTGGTCGATGCTGCGATGAATGATCTATTGCGTCCATCGCTCTACAGTGCCTGGCAGGATATTGTTCCTGTAAAACGAATAGATAATGAAGCCTCACGAAAGTATGATGTGGTTGGCCCTATCTGTGAAACGGGTGATTTTCTGGGTAAGGATCGCAAGCTCAATGTAAACGAGGGCGATCTGCTAGCGGTACGCTCAGCCGGTGCCTATGGTTTTAGTATGAGCTCAAATTATAATAGTCGTCCCCGTGTCGCAGAGGTGATGGTTGATGGTGCAAAGCATCAACTGATTCGTGAACGTGAAACTGTTGAGTCACTCTTTCAGAGCGAGCATCTACTACCTGCCGAATAACATTTAAATTATCGAAACATCTCCATGCAAAGAATTCCAGAACCTGAGTTGATGAATGATTTCGCACAGGCGCGCGCCTATGCGATGGCCGACTTTGAAGAGCCTCATAGCCATTTTATTGAGCTGTTTAAAGAGCAGTTTCCAGAGAGCTTCGATGATGCAGCACTCGATCTTGGATGTGGCTCTGGTGATATCACAGTTCGTTTGGCGGAAGTATTTCCACAATGTCGAATTTATGGCGTAGATGGCGCTAATCGCATGTTGCAGTTTGCCCGTAATCGAATTGACCATCTGATGCTGCATGAGCGGATTAAGCTGATTCATGCCCTGCTGCCCGATGTCGATCTACCACTTAAGAGATTTAACACCATCATCAGCAATAGTCTGCTTCACCATCTCGATAGTCCCGCCATGTTATGGCAGATGGTGAATGACTACAGTCAATCTGGAAGCCGTATTTTTATGATGGATCTGATGCGCCCAGAAAGCCGAGAGCAGGCTGAGAAGATGGTGAGGAAATATTCTGACAGTGAACCCGATATTTTAAAAGAGGATTTCTTTAACTCACTACTTGCAGCCTACAGGGTTGATGAAGTTGAGGCACAGCTCAAAGATGCGGGCTTAGATTATCTAACGGTGAAAGCGGTGAGTGATCGACATTTGGTGATTTATGGCACCAGGCCATAATAGAGAAAGCGATAGATTACTTTGATGAATTGATGGAGATACGCGCGATGGTGCCACCGCCATCTCGAGGGAGTAGCTCTACTCGACAACCATTCGCCTGTGCCAGTTGACGGGTAATACTCAATCCTAGACCTGAACCTTCGGTGTGGCTATTGCGAGATTTATCGAGTCGATGGAAGGGACGGAACACCGCCTCCAGCTCAGACTCTGGAATACCCTGACCGCGATCCATCACATCAATGGTGATCACATTAGAAGAGTCTATAACCTGACTTTTGCAGATCACCTTAATGGGTTTGCCTGCGCCATAACGTGTCGCATTCTCCAGCAGGTTGTTCACAATCCGCTGTAGTGCCAGTGGATGAATCATCAGAAGCGGAATGTAGCCGGTCTCAAGATCGATCTCAGCGCCTGAACGACGATGATCCTCAACCACGGCAGTGAGTAGCGGCACGATGTTGATCATCTGCCGCTTCTCCTCGTGCATCTCCTGACTGATCTCCAGAAACAGCCCAATCAATCGGTTCATCTGTTCGATATCACGGTGTAGCGGTTTGAGTAGCGTCGGATCGGCACTGTCACTCAGCATCTCCAGTGCCAGCTCCATGCGGGTGAGTGGTGTACGTAGATCATGTGAGATGCCGGTGAGTAGTGTGGTGCGGTTGGCAAGCAGATCCTGAACCTCGCGAGACATGGTATTAAAACTCTGCACCAGCTCTACCAGCTCGTTCGGACCATGCACCGGTAGTTGATTGATCTCACCCCCCTTTCCTAGCTGTTTGGCTGCACTGGAGAGTTGCTCCAGCGGCTTGGTTAATCGTCGGGCGAGAATGAGTGAGGTGAATAGTGTCGCTAGCAGCCCCACCAGCATAATGATCAGAATCGTAAAGGGTGGATCAATGTTGGCGTGGCCATAGCGAAAGCTAACCATAAACTCTTCGTTATCGAGTGTTAGCGGAATCCAGTAGGTGTGAACACCTTCCGCCCACAGTGAACCACTCTCTTCAGAGTGAAATGTCTCATAGATGGGTACGACCTTACCGGTACGACGCTCGACCTCTTTTTTCACAAGGTAAAAGAAGGGGGAGTGGCTCGTAGGAAGGACCAGATTCTGTTTATTTTGTGAGATACCAACTTCATATTTGTTTTTGAGAAATTGCAATACCACATGCCGATCCTCGTCGGCACTTTGATGCCACATATCGGCGGCAAGAAATAGATTGGTGGTGAGCTCTTTCGCCGAACGTTCAGCAGTAGGTATGACAATAAAAAATGCCAGCAATGAAAAGGTAAAGGTGATGAACAGAAAAGAGGTGACTGTTATGGTGATGGTTGTTTTGGCAAATAGAGTCCCCTGCCTGAATTCATCTAAAAGTTTCACTTTTTAGCCTTGCGTCTGTTTTTGTCGCTGTTTTCCCAGTCCTCATTGCCGGTTGGCTCATCTGAGCGGCGTCCATTGGGTGTGAAGATATAACCCTTTCCCCAGATAGTGCGGATAAAAACCGGTTTGGATGGATCAGGTTCGATCTTTTTACGTAGACGAGTCACCCGGATATCGATGCTTCTATCGAACGGATCCCGCTCATGCCCTTTGAGCTTCTGCATGATCTGATCGCGATTCATCTCCACTTCAGGATTTTCAA
>JAPHSO010000091.1 GCA_026193675.1 Gammaproteobacteria bacterium
CACCATCGTCATCCCCAAACTTGATGATATGGCGTTAAGAGATATGGTGATCAGTGGTGGTGGTCGATTTAGTCCCCTGCGGGGTGATGATGCCGATATCGATACGGTGCTATCTCTGACTCAAACAGTCACCTCACAGACCATGGAGTCTAGTGGTGAAGAGAGCCAGCAGTGGTATGAGTCGGGGCCATGGCTGTTGATTCTGCTGTTACCTCTGGCTGCGCTGTTCTATCGCCGAGGTATCCTGGTTATCCCGTTATTGATCATTCTCACTCCCAAAGGTGAGGCCTTCGCTGCTGAAGAGATTGGAAGCACTCTATGGCTCAATGATAATCAGCGAGCCGAACGGCTATTGGAATCGGGGCGTGCCGATGAGGCGGTCGAACTCTTTGATAATAAAAAGTGGCAGGCGGCAGCGCACTATCGTGCCGGACACTTTGAGGAGTCGGCAAAACTGCTTGAAGGGGATCAGGACATCACCTCGCAATACAATTATGGAAATGCGCAGGCCAGATTGGGGAAATTTCCAGCGGCGATAAAATCCTATGAGTCTGTTCTGGATAGAGAGCCCAATCATGAGGATGCGCGTTACAATCTAGAGCTGCTGAAAAAGATGATGCAACAGCAGCAGAACAGACAGCAGAGTGATGACGCCTCAGACAGGCAACAGGGGGAGTCGGAGCAGCAGGATAGCGGGGATGGCGCTAGCTCACCTGATGGTGAGAGTGGTGAACAGGATAGTGAACAGGGCGGCGGCGAACAAAACAGTGAGCAGGATTCCGCTGAGGGTGATCAGGAGAGTGAGGCACAACAGTCTGGTGAACAGAGTGAGGATGCCCAGAGTGGTACGGCTGCCGAGCAGCCGGAGAGTGCTGAACAAGATGATGAGAGTGCAGCACAGGCCCAGGAGCGGGAGCAGCCTCAGGGTGAACAGTCAGATGAGGGGGAGCTGGGTGAATCGACAGAACAGCGCTACCAGCCGAAAGGGGATGCCAGTGAACAGTGGTTACGTCAGATCCCCGATGATCCCGGTGGACTGTTACGTCGCAAATTTAAATACCAGTATCAGCAAAGTTATAAAGACCGTGAGAGGGATATACAGCCGTGGTAAAGATGATGTTTAGAGGTTTATCGCTCCTGTTAATGGTGCTCTTTTCTCTATCGGCTAATGCCGCTGAGATTAAGGTGACCAGTGATCGTGATCCGGTGGCACTTGATGAATCGTTCACCCTCACCTTTGAAACCGAAGAGAAGGTCGATGGCGATCCCGACTTCACTCCACTGGAACGTGATTTCCAGATCCGAACTAGAAGTAAGAGTAGTTCGATTCAATGGGTCAATGGTCGTAAGACATCAAAGGAGTCATGGATTCTGACTGTGATGGCTCGAAAGAAGGGGACGCTAACGGTTCCTCCCATTCGCTTTGGGGATGACATCAGTACCATTCTGAAGATCAATGTGACCAATACAGTACAACCGCAAAAGAAGGGGGGGGATGCGGCGATATTTTTAGAGGTATCTGCTGATCGAGAAAGTGTCTATCTACAGGCACAGCTGCTCTATACCGTACGTTTCTACACAGCCAAGCGAATTATGGATTACACGCTTAGCGAGCCGACCTTCTCTACAGGAAGTGCCATCATCAAAAAGTTGGGGGATGACTATCAGTTTGAGACGATGCGCGGTGGCCATCGATATGTGGTGGTTGAGCGCCGCTATGCCATCTTCCCGCAAACAACGGGCAAGCTGGAGCTTGAACCCATTCTATTTGAGGGACAGATCCTCACAGGACGTCAGTCGACCCTTCAGCTTTTCAATCAACAGCTGCAGATTAAGCGGGTCCGTTCTGAGGGAATCAGCGTAGATGTAAAACCGATTCCTGCATCATTCAGTGGCAAAGAGTGGTTCCCTGCGAATCGTGTCACCTTTGATTCTGAGTGGCTGAGCAAGGAATTCCGGGTCGGTGAACCGGTTACCCGCAAGTTGAAGATCGAAGCGGTGGGCGTTGATGCAAAACTGATTCCTGTACTTTCAAAAGATCGCAAAGTGAGTGGCATTAAGATCTATCCTGATCAGCCTCAGTTGGAAGATAGCATCGGTAGTGGCGGACTGATCGGATCACGTCTGGAGAGCATTGCGGTGATCCCAACCAAAGAGGGCAAGCTGGTGTTGCCTGAAATTAAGCTGGTCTGGTGGGATGTGGATGAAGATCGTCAGCGGGTAGAGACCATTCCGCAGATGGTGGTTAATGTACTTCCATCAACTGACACGGCTCCGCTATTACCACCACAACCACAGCAGATCAATCAACAGAGCAATGATGAGAGTCAGATCCAATCGACTCCGGTTGAAGATGGCGTGACACCTTTCTGGCGCTGGCTCAGCTATCTTCTGGGGGCCGGCTGGATCATCACTGCCTTGATGTGGTGGCTACATGCACGCACCATGCGTCTCGGTTTTGATGGAGCAATCGTCGAGACCAGAAAAAGCGATAAAGGACCATCAAGACGTTCACTTGAGAAGAGACTGAAAAAGGCCTGCCAAAATGATGATCCCCGAGCCGTTGAAGATGCGCTCCTGGAGTGGGCTGAAGTGGTGTGGCAGCGTGACCCTCCTAGCAACCTGACCGAGATGGCCGAGAGTGTAGATGACGAGTTTGCGGAGCAGCTTGAGCGACTTAATCGTGCTATCTATGCCAACGATGGCGGAGAGTGGCATGGAGAGCTATGGGATATGGCTAAAAGCTTCCGTCTGCGAAAAGCTGTGATGGAGCGTGAGGTTAAAAAGGAGCCTCTGAGAAAACTCTATCCTCAATAGGATTAATAATATTTTAGAGCGCCGGTAGGGTTAGCGTGTTCGGATTAAAAGATGAATCAGCCCCATCTTTATTAAACCGCTTAATCACTTTTACCATTGTTCCCTCCATAAACCGGTAGGTTCCTACTCAGAATCAAGAGATCTCTTTTTTCTGTCACCTTCATAAATCTTTGTGTAAATAAAAACTCTAAATAGCTTGCTGTCGAGGTGGCATTAACCTATATCTTGTGGAGGACTAGCGTCATTAATTTCTAAAAAGGTATCTCCGTGGAATATAAAGACTATTACAAAATCATGGGTTTGAAGCGGGATGCATCACAGGATGAAATTAAGCGGGTTTATCGAAAGTTAGCCCGTAAATATCATCCTGATGTCAGCAAGGAGCAGGATGCTGAGGAGAGGTTCAAGGAGGTGGGAGAGGCCTACGAGGTGCTCAAAGATCCAGAAAAACGAGCCGCTTATGACCAGTTGGGATCAGGCTTCAAGTCGGGACAGGATTTCCATCCACCGCCTAACTGGGACTCCGGTTTTGAATTCAGTGGCGGCGGTTTTACCGGGGCTGATACCGGTGGTTTCAGTGACTTCTTTGAAGAGCTCTTTGGCCGACAGGGCTATGCCGGCGGTGCCAGTTATCACACTAGCTACTCTGCCCAGGGTGAAGATCATCATGCGAAGGTAGAGGTGGATCTTGAAGATGCCTTCAACGGTGCCGTTCGTAGTATCACTCTGCAGTCGCCTGAGCTGAATGAAAAGGGTCAAATTCACCTCAAACAGCGCACTCTTAAGATTAAGATTCCCAAGGGGGTCAAGGAGGGGCA
>JAPHSO010000026.1 GCA_026193675.1 Gammaproteobacteria bacterium
GATGCGGTCATATCTTCATTACAGGCCACAGTGATGAGCGGCTTACCCAGTTTCCAGGCCATGTGCTCGATAAAGCGAGACTTACCACAACCGGTTGGCCCCTTTACCATCACAGGCAGTTTGGCTTTGTAGGCCGCCTCATAGAGCTCGATCTCATCTTCCAGAGGATTGTAGTAAGGCTCTTCCTTAATAATGTATTGATCTTTATCGATGGTGCTCATGGAGCGGCTCCTGCAGGTAACAAGTCAAAATATCGTTCTAGTATAGTCAGGATTAGTATAAATAATAATCATATATTTTGATTGGTCACATAAGCTATTGCTTATGCTTTATTGATCAGTTATTTGCAAGATAGTAAATAACCGTTTTCACTATAAGAGAGATCTTTTTTACAGGCATAAAAAAACCCGCCATATGGCGGGTTTTTCTTGAAAGCTAAAGTGTTCTTACTTGTGAACACCCAGCTTGTCACGCCATCCTGGGAAGATGGTATCAGCATCACCAGGGAATGACTCGAATGCGCGAGCGAACTCTTTGTGCTCTTTCGCGTACTCGATTGGGTCAGCACCGGTCTTCCAGCAATCGTATGCCTGACGCAGTGAAGTTGCACCAGCAGCAGGAGAGTCGATGTGACCGTAAGAACCACCACCAGAGGTGTTGATAACGTTACCGTGTCCGAGGTTCTCGAAGAAGCCTGGGAGACGCAGCGCGTTCATTCCACCAGAGATGATTGGTGTAGTTGGCTTCATACCGTGCCACTCCTGATGATAGAAAGGACCATCAGCGCTATCACGCTCAATCATATATGCGATGTTACGGTCATCAGCACCACCTTCCATCTTACCGAAGCCCATAGTACCTACGTGGATACCAGAAGCACCTTGTAGACGAGACATCTTAGCAAGTACAAATGCAGTGTAACCACGAACCGATGAAGGTGAAGTTACCGCACCGTGACCAGCACGGTGATAGTGCAGGTACTGACCAGGGTAGTTACGACGTGCAGTGGTAACCATACCTGGGCCACCAACATAACCGTCAACCAGGAAAGCAACTTTATCAGCGTCAGGACCAAAGGTCTCAAGGATAAAGTCAGCACGAGCAAGCATCTCGTAGTGGTCATCAGCAGTGATGTTTGCAGAGAAGAGCTTAGCTTCGCCAGTCTCGTCCTGTGCACGCTTCATAGCGTCAGCAACGAGAGGGTAAACCTTCTTCGCTGGGCAGAATACCTGGTTACCTTGTGGCTCATCGTTCTTGATGAAGTCACCACCGAGCCAGAACTGGTATGCAGCTTCAGCAAATGGCTCAGGACGCAGACCAAGCTTAGGCTTGATGATAGTACCAGCGATGTAACCACCCTCTTTAACATCACGGCCAAGGATACGCCACATGTCAGTGATATCTTTTGAAGGACCGTCAAACAGTTGCAGCATGCGTGGTGGAACGTAGAAGTCCTGCATCTGTGCACACTTAACATCACCCATACCCTGGTTGTTACCGATAGCCAGAGTCAGGAATGAAACGATCATGGTACGGCCGTCAGTAATGTTACGGTCGAACAGTTCGTTAGGATAGGCAATCTTCATGATGCCTTTGGCTTCGTCGATGAAGTAAACCAGAGCGTCTACACCCTTGGTGAAGTCGTCGGTTGTTGAAACTTCAACGTTGGTACCGGTAGAAGACTCAGCGGCAAAGTGGGCAGCAACTTCGAGGTAGCCGTAGCCAGCTGCTGGTGTCATGGTGTAAGCGACAAGAATGTGGCCACCACCAGCGATCAGATCATCTTCATTTAGAGATAGATCAGAATAACGTGCTGATTGATCCATTAAGATTACTCCTATTAAAGGGTTATAAATAAAATCGGTCCTGTCATTTCAGCACTTCAGAAAAACCTGAAAAAGTGTGCTGAAATCTCAGTAGGCGGTCACTATATAGAGGTACTATTTATAAATAAACTAAAATATAATAATCCAAACCATAAGGTATCACTTATACATTATTCGGTAGGTAAGAATGAATATTACGATTCGCCAACTTGAGATCTTTATTGCGGTCTCTCGTGCAGAGAGCTATACACAGGCCGCCAAGGCGGTGCACCTGACTCAACCCGCAGTATCTATGCAGATCAAACAGCTGGAGCACCAGCTGGGAATTCCACTGTTTGAGCAGCTGGGGAAAAAGATCTATCTGACCGAGGCGGGTAAAGAGATATATCAACATGCCCGTAACATTGTTGAGCAGCTCAGTGAGATGGAGACCTTTATCGACAATCTAAAGGGACTCAACCACGGCAAACTAAGGATATCGGTCGCCACTACAGCCAACTACTTCGCCCCCACACTGCTCAGTACCTTCTACCAGCGCTTTCCCGGGGTTACTGTCAGTCTCGATATCACCAATCGCCAAACCCTGATTCAGCAGCTTGAAGAGAATGAGGTTGATCTGGTCATTATGGGGCAACCTCCAAAGAACATGGCGCTAGATGCTATCCCCTTTATGGATAATCCCCTGGTGATCATTGCGCCGACTAAACACCCACTGTCTAAGAAAAAGAAGATCACACTGTCACAACTTGAAGATGAGGTTTTTCTGGTTCGCGAATCCGGTTCCGGTACCCGTATCGCGATGGAGAACTTTTTTAAGAAACATAATCTGCAGCTCACCACCGGCATGGAGATCAGTAGTAGTGAAGCGATTAAGCAGAGCGTCTCCGCCGGGATGGGATTAGGGATTATCCAGGTTGATGCGATTCAGACCGAGCTGACACTGAAACAACTTGTGATCCTCAATGTGGAACATCTACCGATTCAGCGACACTGGTATATCGTGCATCGCAAAGGGAAACGGTTGTCGATGCTTGCCAACGCCTTTAAGCAGTTCATTATCGACGAATCGAAAATCCTTTTAGGACGAGAGAGGTAAGTTCACCGATAACCTCCATCTAACAGGGCTTTCAGCCCAGTCCTGTTGAGACTACTTAAGCCACTGCTCCAGCTTGTCCTGCAGAATGAGTGGATCAATCGGTTTTGTTAGGTAATCAGACATACCCGCCTCCAGGCACCGCTCTCTATCTCCCAACATCGCATTGGCCGTCATCGCAATGATGGGAATATTCTTCATACCTTCTCCCGCCTCTCCAGCTCTGATCCGCTCACTCGTCTCAAAACCATCCATCTCAGGCATCAGACAATCCATCAATATCAGTGTGTAGGCTGAATCCCCGGCCTCTCCTTTAAGACTCGCAATCGCCTCAATTCCGTTTTCAGCCACATCTGCCTGCAATCCAAATTTTGAGAGAATCCCATTAGCGACCATTTGATTGACCAGATTATCTTCAACCAGAAGTAGACGGGTCTGCTTCGGCCATGCAAATCCATCTTCAAGCATCTCATCTGCCTTAACTGATTGCGAACTAGCATCATTGGAGACCACCGCTAGAGCCCGCAATAAATCAGCAGTGGTTGCCGGCTTGGGGAAGTAACCATCAAAGCCAAGTTTACTGAAATGGTGAGAATCACTCTGGTCGGACAGCGAAGTCATCATCACCCGCTTCATCGCATCAAAACGGTTATCTGTCTGCAGTCGTCTGGCCAACGCCTCTCCATCCATCTCTGGCATATGTGCATCAACCAAAATTAGATCAAAGAGGCGCTTCTCGGTTTGAGTCAGACGCTGTTCACATCTCTGCAGAGCATCTGCCCCACTATAGGCCGCTTCAACACTCACACCCCACTGCTCTAGCTGACGACACAGATACTCCCGGTTGGATTGGTTGTCATCCACAACCAGCAGATGAAGCTTTTCAATATCCTGAGGTAACAGCATCTCACTCACCTCTCGGCTCTGCTGCAGAATCACTGAAAATGTAAACAGGCTCCCCTCACCAACGGTGCTGGTAACCCCAATCTCTCCCCCCATCAATTTGGTGAGATTCTTGGCGATGGCCAATCCCAAACCTGTGCCACCAAATTTACGAGTGGTGGAGGCGTCGGCCTGACTAAATGAGTCAAACATCAGTTCCAGTTTATCAGTCGGAATACCGATACCCGTATCACTCACGCTACAGCGTAGAGAGAGCTGATCGATGTTCACAGTGCTTAACTCCGCACGGATAACAATCTCACCCTCTTCTGTAAATTTAATGGCGTTACCCACCAGGTTGGTTAGTATTTGGCGCAGGCGGTTGGGATCACCAACCACAAAAGTGGCTTGGTCAGCCTGAGTAGTATCCAGAATGATCTCCAAACCCTTCTGTTGTCCCTGCAGGGCAACCGCCTCAGAAAAATCTCCAAGCATATCTCTTAGATCAAAATCGAGCTGCTCTAATTCGAGTTTTCCAGCCTCAATCTTGGAGAAGTCCAGAATGTCATTGATCAGCGTTAGTAAAGACTGGGCACTCACCTCTGCAAGTTTTGCACGATGGTGCTGTACATGATTCAGATTGGTCTCAAGCAGCAGGCTCAACATTCCCAACACCCCGTTCATCGGCGTGCGAATCTCATGACTCATGCTTGATAAAAAGTCTGATTTGGCCAGATTGGCCTCCTCAGCCACCGCAATCGCCACCTTCAGTTCATCCTGTTTTCTAACCAGATCTTCAGTTCGTCTGTCGACCAGCAGCTCTAACTCATCACGCGACGCCAGGATCTTCTTGTGTATTTTTTTTGTATGGTGAATTACTGCAGTCGCCAATATGGCGCCGGAGAGAAGAATGCCTATGAGTAGGACCAGATTTTTATTTCTAGCCGCTTCAGATAGTCGGCTATATTCAGCGACATCTCTTTCGATGGAGACCTGCGACATTTGAGATAGCTCGAGTAGGGTATCGATCAACTCACCCTGCCCAGGATAGACCGTCTCATAGAGAATCCGGTTGGCCTGCTCTATTGAACCATCTTCACCAGATATGGCGAGCTCCACCGCCCTTCTCTGTGCCGGCAGAATGATCGGGACGATTTTGGTATGTTGCTCAAGGATCTGTTTCTCTTTGGGAGTTAACGGCAGCTCCAGATATTTCAGTCTATATTTTGCAAACTCTCCGGCATGATGTTCGAGGGCCATATTGAGATCATCCTGTTCAAAGGGATCCTCGATATCGATAATCTGACCGGTCATACGGGTGCGTGTACGTGCCGACTCGGCCATCTGTCCACTCAGGAAGAGCTTCTTTCCAGAGATCTCCTGATCCAGGATCAGATTGCCCAACTGCTCATTTTGCTGTCTGTTGTTGAGCCAGAACACAACAATCAGCATCAAAATAAATAGAAACGACAGACCGACCAGGATCACATAGCGGGTATCACTCTTTAAAACCAGCTGATTCAACATCTCTCGATTCTGTCTTTTTTATGATCACTGATGACTGCCTCCTGGCAACTCCCCCCTTCCATAGGGTACTTAACGGTCAGAGTATTACATATTCCAAACAAATAGTTGAATCACCTCCGCCAGAATTTTAGGCAGAGACAAAAAAACCGCCTTGCGGCGGTCTCTTGTTTGCTATTTTCGGTATAGGGTATAAAACAACCTTACCTCAAACCGCTATTAGAATGGCAGGCCATGTCCAAACGCGGTCATACCCAGCAACATTGGGATAGAGAGTGCGGTGTTGGTGCGTGATGCCATCAGTGCAACAACCTTCGCTTTGGCAATCTCCTCAGGGGTTGCATCAACCATACCGAGAATCTTCTTCTGGTTAGGCCAGATGAGCACCCAAACATTGAAGAGCATAATCGTACCGAGCCATGCTCCCATACCGATCACTTCCATACCGTTGGCAAACATAAAGGCGTCATAGAAGCCCTGCATACCATTACCCAGCTGAGCTAGAGCACTGGCACCTGTCAGCCAGGTTGCGATTGCAGCCCAACGGAACCAGAGCAGAGCCTTAGGGGCAATATACTTATTAATAGCCGCAGGACCTGGATCCCCGTCTGCCAGCGCTTCACCCACAGCAGGAACCTGAATGAAGTTGAAATAGTAGAGCAGGCCAACCCAGGCGATACCCACAATCACGTGAAGCCATACTGTCCACTCAATTGGATTTGCATGTTCTCCACCTAGCGCAACAACCGCTGCCAGTCCCAACAAAATGCCCAGGATAATGGTTCCCGAGATACTCTTTAATGGATTCATCGATAATCTCCTTTGATGATCAATCTTTTATTAATATTCGAGTTACCTGCCAAGGCTATATTAAATGAGCCATAAAGCAAATAACCAACCAATTCTGTCAAGTATCATATGGGAATATCTATTGAAGCTCAAGGGGTAATTTTTCCCAGATAGCAAAAAGCCCGATCCCAGCAAGCTGGAATCGGGCTTTTTTGTCGAGACTCTGCTTAGCTATTTACAGCACAAGCCATCTCTTCCATGATCTTACCGCTTTCGACTTCGTCGATGATCTTCTGGTAATCAGGGCTGATTGGGCAACCACAAGCGTGATCCTTAGTTGCGTGCAGGCGAGCCTGCTCAATGTGCCATGTTGCAACTTTAAGGTGCTGATCTACGTTCATTTCAAAATCCTCTATCTATATATTGATGAATGAAAAAATAACCAAGTAAATTAGTTAAGTATTAATAATTTACCACA
>JAPHSO010000315.1 GCA_026193675.1 Gammaproteobacteria bacterium
ACGTCTGAGGGTGCGCTCACTATCGGCATATTTGTTTGTATCACGTTCAAGCTCCTGTTGGAGTCCCTGAATACGTTGTTGAAGTGCCTTGAGCTCGGTCGCTTTGGTCGCAGCATCGTCGGTCTCACCATTGGCAACAGTGATGCCGGCCACAGCAAGTGCCAATCCGATAAGCGCCTGCCTAAAATAGAGAATGAAGCGTCCTCCTGTGGAGATGGGCTACTCCATCCCTTCCAGGGTCTGTTGAGTTGTGACCAGTGAGTGGCCATTCATCTCAGTAGGTATATCCAGCCCCATCAGATCGAGCATCGTTGGTGCGAGGTCTGCAAGGGTACCACCATGATCAAGCAGGATGTCGCGGTTGCCGACATAGATCAGTGGCACCGGATTGGTGGTGTGGGCTGTGTGTTGTTGTCCACTTTCATCATCAAACATCTTCTCTGCATTGCCGTGATCGGCAGTGATGAGCATGGCGCCATCGGTCTTTTTAAGGGCGGTCTCAATTCTCCCCAGACATTGATCGAGCGCCTCTAGCGCAATTACTGTGGCGTCAAAATTGCCGGTATGACCGACCATATCGGGATTGGCAAAGTTGCAGATGATGGCATCATATTTGTCACTCTCAATCGCCTCAATCAGGCGATCTGTCAACTCTGGCGCACTCATCTCTGGCTGTTGGTCGTAGGTGCTCACATCGGGAGAGTTAATGAGAATTCGATCTTCCCACTCAAAAGGCTCCTCACGTCCACCGTTGAAGAAGAAGGTGACGTGAGCATACTTTTCTGTTTCGGCGATACGCAGTTGACGCATACCCAGACTCGAGATGTACTGCCCAAAGACATTATTCAATCGCTCCGGCGGGAAGGCGACCGGCACATCGTAGCTAGAGCTATACTCGGTAAGGCTCACAAAGATGCCCAGTTTGGGGGTGTATTTGCGCTTAAAATCGTCAAAATCATCCTCAATAAAGGGTCTGGTAATTTGACGCGCGCGATCTGACCGGTAGTTCATGAAGATGATGGCATCGCCATCCTCAACCTGAATCCGCTTGCCATTTTCAGTAATCGCTGTTCCCAGAACAAACTCGTCGTTCTCACCCCGCTCGTAGGCCATCTCAAGTGCTTCTGAGCCGCTAGTTGCGGTGAACTCGGCGTCACCATTGGTGATCAGATCATAGGCGGCCTCGATGCGTGGCCAGCGATGGTCTCTATCCATCGCGTAATAGCGACCGATGATGGAGGCGATCTGACCATGTCCGAGCGATGCGAAGGTCCGTTCCATCTTTTCAATCGATTCGGCAGCGCTCTTGGGTGGCGTGTCACGTCCATCGAGAAATGCGTGCAGGTAGACTTTGGTTGCGCCACGTTCAACTGCCAGTTTGGCCATGGCGTGGATATGTTCTTCATGGCTATGGACTCCACCTGGGGAGAGCAGTCCCAGGATATGCACAGCCTTATCGCTGTTTACCGCAAGGTCCACAGCATCAGTGAGTGTCGCGTTATTGAAGAAAGAGCCGGTTTTGACAGAGCGGCTGACACGGGTGATCTCCTGATAGACTACGCGGCCGGCGCCAATGTTGAGATGACCCACTTCAGAGTTACCCATCTGTTCACTTGGGAGCCCCACTTCGGCGCCAGATGCCCGAATCAGATTATGGGGGCCCTCATTCCATAGGCGATCCCATACAGGAGTCTGGGCCGCAGCAACTGCATTCCATTCGCTCTTTTCAGAATATCCCCAGCCATCAAGAATCATCAGGATAATGGGGCGATGAGGCTCATTACTATTCATAGTTGTATCGTCAAAAACTCAATCTTCGTGTTGTCAAAATGGTATCAGCGTATTAAAGTATTCGAATAAAGTACTGCTTTCCGAGTAGTTTATTGTATAATGATTTGCTGTTGCATGGCAGCCGCAGATAGAGAAATTGTTCAGTTGATACACTAATTTTTTAAGTGTTGTTGATTGACTCTATACCGACTAAATATTTTAGGATCCAATTGTTCATGAGTAATGCCGATTCAAACCTGATTACCAATGATGAAGACGTAAATCGTGCTTCGCGCTCACTTAAGGCAATGTCTCATCCGCTACGCCTCAAGATTCTTTGCACTCTCGGTGAACAAGAGGTGAGTGTACAGGACATTGTAGAAAGGGTTGGAACTTCGCAAAGTAATATCTCCCAACATCTGGCTATTTTACGCGACAAGGGGATCCTTGCCTCACGCAAAGATGCCAACCGCGTCTACTATAGAATGGTCGATGCCCGTACACTCAAACTGATCGAGATGATGCGCGACCTGTTCTGCAGCACCAATTAATCTGCTGTCTCTCCCTTTTATAACAAATTTAAGTTGTGTTCATGGATCGTCTCCTCGAGTTTTCAATAAATCACTGGGATTTAGTTGTAGCCCTTATTATCATCCTGATGATGATGTTTGGCGGCGGTATCATGCGCCGGATTCGAGGTTACAAAGAGGTGGTTGCCTTTGATGCTGTAGCCCTGATGAATCGTCAAGATGCTATCTATGTCGATGTCCGGGAAGATAAAGAGTATGCAGAGGGTCATGTTCTCGACTCAATTCATATTCCCCTCGGACAGTTGATTAACCGTATTACTGAACTCGATAGCTACCGAGCTCAACCGATCATTGTCGGTTGTCGTAGTGGTAACCGTTCTGCCATGGGCTGTGCTCGTCTACGTAAGCAGGGATTTGAGCAGGTCTATAATCTTAAGGGTGGAATTCTCGCCTGGCAGAATGCCAATCTTCCGCTTGAAAGTGGTACTAAACGCAAGAAAAAACGTAAAGGTTAACTAACATCCACAGTTAACTCATTATTTGGAGTCTCATATGCCTACTGTTGTTGTCTACTGCACTACCCACTGTCCCTACTGCACTCGCGCCAAGGCGCTACTCGACAAAAAAGGAGTTGAGTACAATGAGATCAATCTGGATGTGCAGCCCGATAAGCGCGTCGAGATGGAGAGCTTGAGTGGTCGTACCTCCGTACCTCAAATCTTCATTGACGATTTCCATGTCGGTGGTTTTGATGACATGGTCGATCTCGATATGGATGATGAACTCGATCCAAAGCTTGGGATCGCCTAAATTAGGCACTACCAATATCTTAATAAAAATACAGCTGGGGAGTGACCATTGATGAGTGAAGAGCAGCAGGCGAACGAGCAGGGTAATCCAGAGGGTGAACAGAAGTTCACCATTCAACGTACTTACGTAAAAGATATCTCATTTGAGACGCCCAACTCTCCTGTAGTCTTTACCGAAAAGTGGGAACCTGAACTTAATGTAGAGCTTAACTCTCAAGCCAATTTGCTCAATGAGGGACTCTATGAGGTTGTCCTCAATGTAACGGTAACTGCCAAACAGGGTGATAAGACAGCCTATCTGGTGGAGGCTCAGCAGGCGGGTATTTTTGAGATTAGTGGTTTTGATGAGCAGCAGATGGGGCATATGATCCACAGCTACTGTCCAACCATCCTATTCCCCTATGCTCGTGAGGTTGTGGGAGATCTGGTTGCCCGCGGTAGCTTCCCTCAGTTCAATCTAGCCCCGGTTAATTTTGATGCACTTTATGCGCAGCATCTGCAGCAGAATGCGGCTGAGGCAGCAGAACAACCTATCCACTAATTATTAAGGGATAGGACGGCTATTGTGACAACCACACAGAGCCATAACCAGCGTAAAGTATCGGTTCTTGGAGCAGGTTCCTGGGGGACTGCACTCGCGATCCAGTTTGCACGGAACGGTCTTCCCACACAGCTATGGGGACGCAACCCTGAACGAATAGAGGAGATGGCCAGCGCCCGCTGCAATCCTCAATATCTTTCTGATATCACCTTTCCGGAACAGCTACAGGTGAGCTCTGATCTGGAATCGGTTGTTCGAAATGCCGATATCCTGCTAATTGCAGTTCCTAGCGGTGTCTTTCGTCAAACCCTGGAATCAATCAGAGACTATATTCCAGGAAATTGTCTGGTGACCTGGGCCACCAAGGGTCTTGAGCAGCAGAGTGGAAAACTATTGCATCAGGTCTTTGCGGAGGTGTTGGGTGATAGTCGAGAGTGTGCTGTTGTTTCCGGCCCCACTTTTGCCAAAGAGGTCGCTCTGGGCCTGCCTACAGCGGTAACTGTTGCCTCTAAGAGCGAATCACTCGCCGAGCAGATCGCCGGGGCACTGCATGGTGAATCATTCCGCGCCTATACCAGTCAGGATCTGATCAGTGTTGAGCTGGGGGGCGCCTGCAAGAATGTTTTGGCCATTGCCGCCGGTATTTCGGATGGGCTCGGTTTTGGCGCCAATGCTCGCGCGGCCCTGATCACCCGTGGACTGGCCGAGATGGTACGACTTGGAGTGGCCTTGGGTGGCCAGCCAGAAACGCTGATGGGGTTGGCAGGTCTTGGAGATCTGGTTCTCACCTGTACCGATAATCAGTCACGCAATCGTCGTGTCGGATTGGGGCTGGGTGAAGGTCGATCGCTTGCAGAGATTACTGAAGAGATTGGTCAGGCGGTTGAGGGGGTGAAAAGTGCTCCAGAGATCCACCGAGTCGCGATGAGGCTCGGTGTCGATATGCCGATTGCCGAGCAGGTCTATCGAGTGCTCTATGAGGGGCTTCCTGCGGCTGATGCGGTTGGACAACTTCTTGAGCGCGCCCCGAAGTCAGAATAGCTCAACCTAGATCGCTAAAGCCGGTCTGGCGTAACGCCTCATAGAGGATAACCGCAGTGGCGTTGGAGAGATTCAGGCTGCGGCTGTTAGATAACATCGGGATCCTGATCTTTTGCTCATCGCCAAGAACATCCAGAACCTCGTCGGGAAGACCTCGTGTCTCAGGCCCCATCAAAATAGCATCACCATCTCGGTAATTAACCTCAGAATAGAGTTTTGTCCCCTTGGTTGTGCAGCCAAAAATTCGTCCCGGTTGGACCTGTTCGATGAATGCATTGAGATCCGGGTAGAGTTTTACCTCGGCAAATTCGTGATAGTCGAGACCGGCGCGCCGCAGCTTTTTATCATCAAATTCAAATCCCAGAGGCTCAATCAGATGGAGCTGACTTCCGGTATTGGCACAAAGGCGGATTATATTTCCGGTGTTGGGTGGTATTTCCGGCTGGAATAGTACTGTGTGAATCATACGAGATGGTGTAGCATTTACCCATGAATAGTGAAGATAAGAAGATGCTCGCCGTAGAGCTTTGCGGCATTCCCCTCGATAACCCGCTGGTACTGCTTTCGGGCTGTGTCGGTTTTGGTGAAGAGTATACCCGTATTAAAGGATTTTCGAATCGCGATGTCGGTGCCATCTGCCTTAAAGGGACGACTCAGGATAAACGTCTCGGAAATGCCCCCCATCGGATCTACGAGACACCCAACGGCATGCTCAATGCGATCGGTCTGCAAAATCCTGGGGCCCGTTA
>JAPHSO010000012.1 GCA_026193675.1 Gammaproteobacteria bacterium
ATACTGCTGTTTGACAACACTCAAGGGGACTTTTCCTGGACGGAAACCATCCATTTTAACCGTCTTAGCTACACGCTTGAGGCGAGACTGGATCTCTCCTTCAATTCTCTCCTCTGGCACCTCAATGGTCATTTTTCGCTCTAGTGCACCAGTTGATTCAACAGAAACCTGCATAGCTAATCCTCGTTATTCAAACAATATATTTTAAGTTGGGAGAGTCTCTCATCTGGATATTGCCAGTGAGAACTGAATTCATTGTGTTGCAATTGGTTAGCGAAAAAACACAACTAGCCAAATATTTCTGCAACTTGTCCTATATTCCTTTAGAGATATGGGGCAAAAAAACGTGGCGTATAATACCACGCCCGCCCCTTTTTCCCAACAATCCAGATGGGCTTAATATCTATCCTGGGATTGGCACAAAACCATCGGTTTCGATGAAATGAGACTAGAACTCTTCCCATTCATCATCATCGACAGGTGTACGCTGAGTTGTAACCTGTTTTACCGGCTCAGGAGCCTTTCTAACCGCTGGCGCTGCTTTAGGTTTGGGGCTCTCAGTGACAGATACAGCGGCCTTTTTATCTTCCGTCGGCTGTACTGCCCTTACCGACTTTTGCACCGACTTAACTACCTTTTCAGCCCTCTTCGTAGAACTCTTGACTCTAGAGCTCCGCTCCTCTTCAGGTTTGTATTTAGCGGGAGCAGATTTGCTGTGCGAAACTGAGACGCCGTTTACACTGAAAAATGCCATCTGACTACTGAGGTTTTTAGCCTGATCGACCATCGACTGACTTGCTGCAGCGGCCTGTTCAACAAGGGCTGCATTTTGCTGGGTCATATCATCCATTTGAGTAATAGCTTCATTAATTTGTTCAATACCTGAACTCTGCTCCTGACCAGCAGCAGCAATCTCTGCAATAATGTCAGAAACCTTCTTTACACTCTCAACAATACCGCCCAGTGTCTCACCAGACTCATTAACAAGCTTCGAGCCCAACTCTACCTTTTCGACACTATCCTGGATCAACCCTTTGATCTCTTTAGCCGCTTCAGCGCTCCGTCCTGCCAGTGTACGGACCTCTCCAGCCACAACAGCAAATCCACGTCCCTGCTCACCAGCGCGAGCAGCCTCAACGGCTGCATTGAGCGCAAGAAGATTGGTCTGAAAAGCGATCTCATCAATTACGCCAATAATATCGGCTATTTTACGACTTGAGGCACTAATATCGGTTACAGCATTAATCGCATTATTGACCACCTCTCCTCCCTGAACCGCCAGCTCGCTTGCTCCCATGGCGAGTTGATTCGCCTGGCGTGCATTGGAGGCGTTTTGATTAACCGTTGAGGTCATCTGCTCAATACTCGCCGCTGTCTCTTCCAGGCTTGAAGCCTGTGCCTCTGTGCGATGAGAAAGATCGGTATTTCCACGAGAAATCTCGCTTGAACCGGTAGAAACCTCGTCAGCAGCCTCAATGACAGAGCTGACGATATCTCTTAATTTTTCATTCATATCCCTTAACGCAGATAAAAGCTGCCCCGTCTCATCGTTACGACCCACTTCAATGTTCTGATTCAGATCGCCATCTGCAATCGCTTTTGCCAGTGAAACAGCTCTATTTAGGGGGTGGGTAATGGCGCGTATCAGTGAGTAACCGGTAATCAGGGCCAGCAAAAGACCTAAAACGACGCTCCCGATACTCAGATTACGTGCAAAGGAATAGTCTTCATTTGCATTCTTAAACTCTGCTTCAGCAACATCTACCTGAAGTTGCAGCAGTTTTTCCGCAAGCTCTTTAGCGGTATTAAATGAGGGCGCGAGTGCCTTAATGGCATGAACATTACCCTCATAAAAATCTTTACTATTAAGAAGGGCCTGCCCCCTCTTTAACTCTCCGACGTAACGCTTTCGAGCATTTGCAAACTGTTCAGCGAGTTGCTTCTCTTCTGGAGTCAAGTAGGTCGACATATACTCTTTCCAGATAGCGGTAATCTCAGCAATCCCATTATCCACTGCATCAGAATGTCGAGAAACGGTGTGAGTCTCTTCATGAAGAGCACTTTCATCGAGTCGGGGATCGTGCTGAGCTCCAAATTGTAGTTGTTGAATATTGCTCCGCATCAGATCATTGATTTGTGACAACTGGCCCGTTGGAATCAAGCGGTCATGGTAGACCGTTTTTAGCCCATGGACTGCATGATTCATCCCATTGAGCCCAAGAGCTCCAACCACAATCAACAACAGAGAGAGAAATCCAAGAGTCAGGATTAATCGCATTTTTATCGAAATTGACTTCATCAAAAGACCTCTAGTGGTGCCACTATATTTGAGTTTATTATGTGAATAATGTGGTGTAACTAAACTATTTAAAAACAGGCGAACAGATCCCTGTCGGATGCATCCCTGACACCACATAAATTACACCTTCTAACCTATCCCAAGAATCAAAGATAATCAACGACAAATCAAGACAATACGGTTCAATTTGTCCATTCAGGTACAACAATTTAGATAATCAAACAGTGGTCGCCAGGAGATGGCGTAAAGATACTGCAAAATAGCAGATGCAAACGTGAGATCTACAGTAGATCAAGGGGATGTTTTTATGAATAAATGGTGCGAGTGGAGAGACTCGAACTCTCACGCCTTGCGGCACCAGAACCTAAATCTGGCGTGTATACCAATTTCACCACACTCGCTTAACAGTTGAACCATATACTGATGTTGAACGACCAGTCACGGCTAAAAGCGGACGCATTATAGACCAATTAATGTTGTACTTGCACTACTTAATATCGCTTTGGTCCCAAAATTTTTAAAAACGACAACTTAGCCGTTTGGTAATAATCTAGATGCGTAGCGGAGGGTGGTGTTGGGATTGAGTATACAGGCTAGTTGACCAGTATATTTATCGTATCTTTTAACTGATCAAAGGTGAAAGGTTTTGCGAGTAAGCTAACATCATTGGCCAATCCCCCTTTCTCCTTAATCTGATCAGGTGTCAGTGCTGTGAGCACTATGATCTTACAGTTTTTATGCAGTTCATTTTCTCGAATAGAGCTAATCAGCTCAAACCCGCTCATTTTCGGCATCATCAGATCTGTGATCACAATTTCAGGCAGATACTGACCAACTCGAAGCAATCCTTCATAACCGTTTGATGCGGTAATGAGATTGACAGCCACATCCAGATCCTTGAACCAGCTTTTATATAGCTCAAGTAGCGCCTCATCATCCTCTACAAGGACTATATTTATCTCAGTGCCAGCCTTTGCAATGGCTCGCTCCTTCCGCTTAGCTAGAATCTCATAGATATCACTCTTTTTTAGGACAGTACGATTATCGACCTCCTGAGTAGATTTAATGACGCCGTGGGATATCCAGGAGCGCATTGTATTCTCTGGAATATCCAACATTTTGGCAGCAGTTCCGATAGAGATCAGCTTATGTGCATCGCTAATCTCTGTCTCAACAACTTTTTGCTCATACACTTCAGGTATATAGGAAACTTCGACAAGGGTGATG
>JAPHSO010000364.1 GCA_026193675.1 Gammaproteobacteria bacterium
CACCGCTACGATTACCGTTAACCAACATGATCAATACCTGCATTTCGCGTGAAGAGAGTTTCTCAAAAGGGGAGGTCTCATTCTCGGAGAGGATGGAGTGAGCCATTCCCTGAGCAATCTCGTTACTGAGGTAGCGTTTACCATCATGAACGGCTCGAATCGCTGAGACGATCTCATCAACCGAACAGCCCTTATGTAGATAACCTACAGCCCCCGCCTTAAGCAAGCTATTAGGGAACGGCTCTTCACTGTGAACAGTCACAATCACAATCGGAATTGATGGATTGGTTTGAGTTAACCTTCTGGTCGCCTCCAAACCTCCAATTCCCGGCATTGAAACATCCATCAAAATCACATCAGGGCTGCAGTTTCTAACCTGCTCGATAGCGGATTCACCACTATCAGCCTCAGCGACAACCTCTATTCCATCAGCATTCTCAAGGAGACGGCGAATTCCGATTCGCACCAGCTCATGGTCATCAACTAGGAGTACTTTGATCATCTTTATCCGTTAATTTTATCTTTCTTGTGAAACAGTTTGATTAATCTCATGTAAATCGGCTGGAGCCTTCTGGAGCGTAACCCGCTCTAACGCACCTGATGGACTTGCGAACCGGTCATTAAGTTGTTGAACAAATCGATCGGTATCGTTGATCAACATTGAAATATCCTTTTTAGCCCGTCTTCCCCAACCGGCCGGTGTCTGACTGAAAAGACTTCGCCAAACTGCAGAACTGCGCATAAAAGCACCCTCTAAACGGGCCGCTTCGTCCGTGCTGTTTGCCTTCTTTTTCAACCACTTAATAACAGGTTTTCTTGCCAATTTACGTAACCAGAAATGGAAATATACTCCCAATCCGGCACCTGCCAACCCTACCACAGTTTTTAATAGAGGACTATTGGTTAGAGACTCATACCATGGGGCGCTAAAGGTGAGGCCATTCCACCAGTCAAACTGGATAGAGAGCAGAAGAAATAGTGCCAGAAGTGAACCAAAAAACAGCCCATCAAGGATGAGAGTATTTCTACGCCAGCGCTCTAGCGCACTGGTTAAGATAGGGACAATACGCTCATTAAATTCAGCTGCACTCTTCTCAAGTGCTCCAACAATACGGTACGAGCGTTCCACCTCTACCTGCTGGATACGCTCATGTAAGTCAGATAGATCAGCATCACGCTTTGATTCAAAACGCTCCCGCAGGGCATCATCCTCAATTGGCACCGAAACCTCTGGACTGTAGATGGTGTAGAACCGTCCTGCAGTCAGCCCTTTTTGTGCAATGGCACGCTGCCAGGCACCGAACACCTCTTCAGGATTATCTTCTCGGGCAGTGGTATCGATCTGGTTAAGAATATAGAGAAATTTATTGGAGTCTGTGCGATGAATCGTGTTGGCGACCAGATGCTCTAAGGTGTCGTGCATTGCACCAGGCTCCGGATGTCGCGCATCGAAGAAGACCAGTACCAGATCAGAGAGATTGATAATGTGCTCGGTAATTTTTAGTGTTGAAGTTCGCTGCTCATCAGCATCAAATCCGGGAGAATCGATGATAATTTTTCCTTTGAGACGATCGCTAGGACAGGTTTTAAGTTGGAGATAGGCATCAACTCTTCTCCCCTCTCCTCCAGAGACCCGCTCAATATCTTCACTAATCTGATAAAAAGGGAAACGGGGATCGGCATCAAGTGACAGCCCTGGCAACACATGCACCTGCTCCCCCTTGCTATGACAGATGACCGTAAATTTGTCATCAACCGCCTGATTACCCGAGGTCTGCAGCTTGTGCCCAAGGTAGTGGTTGATGAAGGTTGATTTACCTGCTGAGAAGGTTCCCAGAATCGAAATGAGAGGCCACCAGGGAATCATGGTCGCATACGATTGATCGCGTTTTAAATAACCTAGGCGGTAGGCGACTTTATCTAGCTTTCGGAAACTTGCGACAACCTCAATTAGAATTGGATTTTCATCCTTGAGGTGTCTCTCTAATGATTTAAGTCTCTGTTCAATGACAGGATCCGGTGCAAACAGTTGAAAACTCATTAAGATCCCTTTGATTATTTTAAAGTGAGATTGTTACCACGGAACGATATTCGACATCCGGTTAACATTACGGTTCATCAAGCCAATTTCGCGACTCATATAGTTTATATCACGATGCATGCCATCTGCACTATTGGTCATAGTCCGAATATCGGTCGACATATTTTCCATAGAGGTGCGCATCGGCCTTAGATTATCCATATCAGTAGCCATTTTATCCATATCTGTTGTCATCCGTTCAATGACTGTGGTCATCTGTGAGATGTTACGTGACATCTGAGCAATATCTGTTGTCAGGCTGTAGATAAGAAAAAATCCGTAACTTGCGAGAATGATAAAAGCAAAAAGTGATGGATAGACCATCAACTCCCAGCGATGAGCACTGCTCTCGAAAGCGGTTGCGAGACGATCCATATGGTGATCAGTCCCCTCAGTCCCACCTGAGCTTCCATTGATTGCCGTAAGTTTTGCTTTTGATCTGGGCTCCTGTCGCCCAGTATCTTTTTGATCTGTCATCTAAATTTCCTTAAAACGGGTTGAGCATGGCGATGCCCCGATTGTAGCATAAGCAATTGATAATATACTTATCGTTTTGCCATCTCCGTCTCAATTTCAACAATCGATTTTTGTAGTTGTAGTGCCGCCCCAGATTGGTCTGACGTTTGATATATATTGAGGGCCTGACGATAGACATCAACAGCACTACTCAGCTCACCCTGAGCATAGTAAATATTACCTAACTCACCATAGCCATCGGCATGTTCGGGATAATTTGAGGTTAATTGCCGGTATCGTTCGATAGCCAGAGCACTGTCGCCACCCCAGGCTGCCTTTCTAGCGGCGTACCAGAGCGCTCCAACTGAATCACTAGCCTCAGAAGGCTCAACTTCAGGCGGACGATTTTCAATTGCGACCTGGTTAGATTCAGTTTCAGTCCCGGAGGTTTGTGGTTGCAGCTGCTCCACTTCAACCTTGGTAACGCTATCATCGACAGGCTGTGTTGCCACACTCTGTTGTTCAGAGAGGAGCGCCGCCTCTGATTTTGTGGGGGAGGGCTCCGCTGATGGCTCACTCTCAGAGATAACGATAGATTCAACAGCCTGGTTCTCCTCTACAATTGCAGCAGCAGTCTGCTCCATTTGAGCCACGAGAGAGCGAGTCTGCTCTGCGTCCCTAAATTGAGGGAACAGATCTCCTCGATAGATATAGAGTGCCGCAATAATCAGAAAGAAGATGAGATATACCGGCTGAAAGATCCAACTCAACAGTCTCATAGAATATTCCCAAGACTAGCCGACATGAGGATAGAGAACTTTCACGAACTTCATAAACTCTTTAGAGGCTTTAGATGAAGGTTTACGTTCAAACACACCCAGCCCCTCACTGAAAGAGCGTCTATAAGCTGTACGTTGACAAAGACGTGTGCGGATCAGTTTAATCCCATCAAGTTCAGATAGGGCCTCTTCGGCCTCATCAGACTCTCGAATCGCCTGGTGTGTGTCTGCCCGATTAACAAATACCAGCACCTCAGGAGCACTCTTTTTTGAGGCTATTTTACTAACCAGCGAAAGAAATCTCTGAGTAGACCAGACATCTGCCTGACTTGGTGGGACCGGTATTAAAATACGATCGGCTATCGAAATGGCAGCCTTAAGTGCATCCATATTGGCAGTGCCGACATCGACAATAACTTCACCACTTTTCTCCTGGATATCGTCCATCATTTCAGCACCGCCTTCCTGCAGGCTAAACAGAGGGGTAT
Source organism: Gammaproteobacteria bacterium (assembly GCA_026193675.1). GTDB lineage: Bacteria > Pseudomonadota > Gammaproteobacteria > Thiohalomonadales > Thiohalomonadaceae > JAOTST01. Next base: position 3,804 of record JAPHSO010000364.1, read on the forward strand.
AGCCCTCTTCTGCCCGAACATCGGCCACATCTGTCAATGTTCGCTGAGGGTCGAGATCAAAGGTGGTAACACGCTCACCGTGCCTTGCCAGCCAGACCGCCAGATTGAATGCAACGGTACTTTTACC
>JAPHSO010000358.1 GCA_026193675.1 Gammaproteobacteria bacterium
GGAGCACTACCTCTTCTGGCAGTGGCTCTTTGATAGTACGATCATCTTTCTCTGGCTCTCCAACATCACAGCATTTATTGTCGGCACGATAATCTTCTTTCGCCCTAGCCTGTTAAAGCGTGTTGAGGCTCTCTCCAACCGATGGCTCTCCACCCGTCAGGGATTGAGGCGGTTTGATCAAAGCTACTCACAGTTTGATGAGTTGATGTTAAAACGCTCAAAATGGACCGGAATCTTTTTAATTCTGGGATCGCTCTATATCTTGGGGTTGATTCTCACCTTTATGTTGCAACACCCTGATTGGCTTGATTTATTGGTGGCCCATCTGTATAAAGTGTGAACCCCTATGACGATAGTGGGTTCTGTGTGGGCTGCGGCCCCAATTATTTTCTCTGGAGATTTTAAATGAAAAAGATGCAATCGGGTTTTACCCTCATCGAATTGGTTATGGTTATCGTTATTCTGGGTATTTTGGCTGCTAGCGCACTGCCGAAATTTTCTGATCTATCTGGTCAGGCAAATGCTGCTGCGACTCAAGGATTGGCTGGTACTATTAATGGTGCGAACGCAATTAATATGGCAATTTGTGCAGCAAACGCAGTTGAATGTGCACCTGTAACAGCAGTTGCCGGAGAAGCTACAGCAAATGCGGCAAGTGATGCAAATTGCTTAGCTTCAGCAAACTTGGTTACAGATGCTCTCAATATTGGCACAAATCAAATAATTAATACTGCAGCAGGTGTGTGTCAGGTTCAGGATTCACTTGGTGGTAATGGCGTTGCTTTTGTAGTGACAGTAACTCCTTAGTTATTGTTCCTGCATATAAGTATTAAAGGCCACCTTCGGGTGGCCTTTTTTATTGTTACTACTTTTTATTCCACGGCATGATCGATGGGGGAAAGACCAGCCGCGTACCACTCATGCGGAAGCGCTGCTCCGGTGCCGCATGGTTGCGGTAACTGGTTCTACGCAGGGGTAGCTGGGTGTGGATCGAGCCGCCGCGTAGGGGGAAGTGTCCCGCATCAAAATCGCTAGTAGTTGCTTCGCTATACTCGGGAGTTTGATAACCGGTGTAGGGGTGGAAGGGGTGACCACACCACTCCCAGACGCGGCCGTAGTCTTTAACCTCCTGACTGCGTAGCGCCACTTCCCACTGATACTCGTGCTGAATCACAGCACCTTTAAGCATCTCTTCCTTTTGTTCATCACCGTAGTTTGAGACCCAGTTGGCGTAGGCAACCGCCTCGTGCTGACTGATACCACTCACCGGATCTTCGGCAATCAGATCGCTGGGGCCATTGATACCGATGGTGAACCAGCGACGCTGGATATCCCTGCGCCAGGTATGGGGGCGCTGATGATCTGTGGTCTCCCGATTCCAGGCCCAGCCCTCATCACTCCAGAGCTCCTGGTTGTGATAGCCATCGGCCTCAATAAAGCTGAGCCATGCGCCGTTGCTTACCGGTGAACGATCAATTCGATAGCCGCTCAATTCAACAATCTGGGTCGGTAGCTCATTGTCTTTCGCTGCCGGATCATCTTTGGCTCCAATGCGGTAGTGACCCTGATGAATATCGGCATGATCGGTTGAAGGTGGCAGGGCCGCCATCGGCTTGGCAACCTGATGAAGTGGGGTGGCCAGAAGCTGACGCTCATGCAGTTGATAGAGCATCATCTCGTAGAGTTCGGCATAGGATTGTAAAATCAGGCTCGGAATCGTTCCATCCACCATCATCGGATGGTTGTGCACCTTTCCTTCGTTAAGACCGGGATTGGCAAAGCGCATCACATTGTCATCTAGAATCTCAAGCGCCCAGTTGAGCAGGTGATCAAGTGGTGGCAGTTGGGCAAGGATTGCAGCATCGTTGCCTTTACCGGCCTGAAAGATCTCTCGTACCAGTCCGCTCTTATCACCCTGCTCCTGCAACACTTCGCGCAGCCAGTAGGTTTCGACATAGATTGCACGACCATAGAGCCAGGCCATGGGTGGAATCTCAGGATTGTTGGTCTGATAGCAAAACTCTTCGGGAACCGACTTGATGAGTTGATACATCATCTGATGCATGCCGGTAAGCTGGCCTAGAAATTCATGTGTTTTCATGGGGATATCTATATAACGGGAAACAATGGTGGCGTATGTTAGCCGATACCGAAGGGTAGTCATATACCATCTATGAGGTAGAATGGCGCGCCTTAATCTGGATAGAAAACTGTATATGCTCGAAAGTCTCACCATTACCGAACTTGCTCTCGCTCTGGGAGTGCTGGTGGTCGCCTATCTGGTGCGTGGCATTACCGGATTTGGTTCGGGATTGATTGCGATACCAATCCTGGCATTGATGCTACCGATCACCCTTGTGGTGCCGATGATTGGGCTACTCGACTACACAGCATCGCTCTCTCATGGAGTGAGTCACCGCAGATCAATTCAGTGGCGTGAGATCATTCCTCTACTCCCATTTACCATCATCGGTGTTCTGAGTGCGCTCTACATCTTTAAGACGGTTGATGGCGAGCTACTGAAACAGATCCTGGGCGGATTTATTCTGCTCTATGCATTCTACTCACTGTTTGGCAGAAATCCCCATGGTGGCTTTTCACGCAAGTGGTCGGTTATCGGCGGTGGTTTTGGTGGATTGGTGGGCACCCTGTTTGGAACAGGCGGCCCCTTCTATGTGATCTATCTACAGTTGCGTGGGCTCGACAAGACCGCCTTTCGGGCGACTATTGCCACCATCTTTATGCTTGATGGGGCGGCACGTATTGTTGGTTATGGTGTCTCAGGATTCTACAAAATGGATACGATTATACTGGTGTTGGTGTCGTTACCTGTTATGGCTGTGGCGATGTATGTGGGTGGCCATATCCATACCAACATCTCCCAGGAGAGCTTCAAGCGAGCCATCGGTATTGTGTTGCTCGGTTCGGGTACAGCTCTGCTCCTTAATTGATTCGATTACCTATATGGGGGGGGCGGAGTCAAATTGATTGAGCTCCTGTCGCAAATTTGAAATAGGCATTTCAATTTGACTCCGACCCCGCTATCTA
>JAPHSO010000111.1 GCA_026193675.1 Gammaproteobacteria bacterium
GTCATGTAGTACTTGGTCATCCACAGAGAGAGTGCAACAAAACCACCGAACACCAGTGAGTAGTACTGACAGTATTTCCACACGGTGGGATCTTTAAGCATCGCCAGTTGATCCATCATAGTGACAGATGACTCAACCTTATGACTCTCATCGGAGTAGGTAAACATCCAGAACAGTGCAACAACAACAGTCATCGCAATAGCATAGATAATCGGAACATATTCCCAACCCCAAGCCACCACAATTGATGGAGCGACGAACTTGGTCAACGCAGCACCGGCATTACCGGCACCGAAAATACCCATCGCAAATCCTGCAGTCTCTTTAGTGAACCAGCGTGAGGTGTAGGCGATACCGACAGAGAATGAAGCACCAGCCACACCAACAAACAGGCCAAGTACCAGGAACTGCCAGTACTCAGTCGCCTTTGAGATGAGGAACAGCGGAATGATGATTGATGCCATCAGCCAGAAGTAGACCGGACGGCCACCAAACTTATCTGTCATCATGCCCAACGGCAGTCGTAGTATCGAGCCGGTCAAAATTGGTGTTGCGGCAAGCAGACCAAACTGTGTATCGGAAAGACTTAATCCAGTTTTAATCGGAATACCGATAACTGAAAACATGACCCATATCGCAAAGCAGGCGGTAAAACCTACCGTGTTCATGGTCAGAACAGATAACTGCTGCGTTCTGTAACTTGGCATGACTACGACCCTTTCTATAGTTAATAAAAAATCAGGAAAACTGAAGTTGGCGAAACTTATACACCCTGATTTTCAGCGCTGCTATAGAGGGAAAAGGCCTACGTAAGGAGATCCATCGTACCAACTACCACCAAGGAGGTAGCGGTGATACGATACGTAACTAATTGAATTTATTGGCATAGTATCTTTATAACCATAAGCGCTAACGACCAAATTTGAATTATTTAGGTAATAGGTGGTATCACCATATATCCTTGCTTTTTACCGATTAAAATTACCCCACAGAAATTTTCCCAAGCCACCATGAAATCTATTTTTAAGAACTCTCTACTGCTGCGTCTTGGACTGGCAATGACCCTGATAACCAGTCTCGGTTTTATCAGCATGGTCAGCTCTGTATTTATTGCTGAAGAGACTCAGGGGGCTGCGGGGGCCATCAATAGCGCCGGCTCATTGCGAATGCTCTCCTACAAAATCGCAACCAAGCTTGGCTCCAGAATGCCCAGTCAGCAATCGAGCGACGCGGTCAATCAATTGGTTGAAAAATTTGATCAGCGGATTAACGCCCTTGGACAACTCAACATTACCAATAAACCTGTACTAAAACAGGCTCAGGCAGGGATCTTAAAACGGTGGGATATATCCATTCGGCCAACGATTAATGCGGCACTAAACAGCTCAATTACCATCGATGAGCAGCCGGCCTATATTCGTTACGCCGATATTGTTGAGCAGTTTGTCAGCCAGATTGATCATTTCGTAAAGCTGCTCGAAGATAGTCTTGAATCGGATATACAGCTTTTAAGACTGATTCAGATCTCCTCACTGATGCTGACTATTTTGGTGGTCGTTATCACCATGTATCTGGTCAACACCGATATTCTCACCCCGCTTAGAGAGCTGTTGATGTGTGCACGGAAGGCACAGCAGGGAGATCTATCGGTTAGAACCAACTATCAAAGCAGTGATGAGCTGGGACTCCTGGGCAATGCCTTTAACCAGATGGCTGAAGAGCTATCAAAGATGTATGACGATCTTGAGAGCCGGGTTCGCGCCAAAACCCATGAGCTGGAGCAGAGCAACCACTCTTTGGAGCTGCTCTACACCATGACCCGTCGCTTCACTGAATCATCATCAGATACCAACTATTCAAAACTTCTTGAGGACATTGAGACCTATATCGGTGTCGGCCCCGGCAGCATCTGCCTGAGTAATGAGGACAGAGATAACGCCTATCAACTTGCATCAAATCGCCATCCTAAATCGGGCGCTCCCGACATCTGCAATCCTCACAACTGTGATCGCTGCATGAGTCTGGACCGGGCGCAGGTGATTGAGATCATACGTCCAGGCGAACCGATGCTAAGAATGAAATCCTATCCGATCACCGATCAAGGTAAACGCTTTGGCTCTCTACTCTTCGAGATAGGTACGAACAAGATTGAAGATTGGCAGTCACGACTGCTTGAGTCGGTTGCCAGCCATATCGGTATCGCTCTCAACAGTTCTCAGCGTACCAACCAGGAGCGCCGACTTGCACTGCTTGAAGAGCGTGGTGTCATTGCCCGCGAACTGCATGACTCACTGGCCCAGTCACTCACCTATATGAAAATACAGGTGAGTCGACTTAAGGCGTTACAGGACACTGAAAATCAACGAGAGCTTGCTCCAGCGATTATCGAAGAGCTACGTAGCGGTCTGAACAGTGCCTATCGCGAACTGAGAGAGCTACTCACCACCTTTAGATTGCGTATCGATGATAATGGACTGGGGACCGCACTGGTCAGCACCATTGAAGAGTATGCAAAAAAACACCCTATAAAAATTAAGCTTGATAATCAGGTCGATAGCCACTTTCTTAACGAGAATCAGGAGATCCATATTCTTCACCTCATTCGTGAAGCGCTATCCAATATTGTTAAGCACGCCCATGCTGATCATGCTGAAGTTGCACTCTATCTCGATCAATATAGTAACGTTCATGTCACAATCAGTGATAACGGAACAGGTATCTCTGATGAGGTTGAGAAGATAAACCACTATGGCCTAGCCATTATGAGAGAGCGCGCAGAAACCCTTAATGGCAGAGTGGATATAACCAATAATCCTGGAGGTGGTACGCAGGTTGCGTTAGTCTTCACCCCTGCAAATCCGGAACAACAAACTGAGTCACCCGCCAATGTCACCTGAAAATAGTTACTCTCTTATTGTTATTGATGATCACCCTCTTTTTCGCAAAGGTGTGGCCGATCTTATCTCTATGGATAGTGAATTAATCCTAATCGGTGAAGCCGCCTCCGGAGTTGAGGGGATCGCATTGGCTACCGAGCTCAATCCTGATCTGATTCTGCTCGACCTCAACATGAAGGGCATGGATGGTATCGAGACCCTGAAAAAACTTAAAGAGAGCAACATCGATTCACGGGTCATTATGCTCACCGTCTCTGATGATGAGGATGATGTGGTCACCGCACTCCGTAGTGGCGCTGATGGTTATCTACTTAAAGATATGGAGCCAGAAGATACCCTTAAATGTCTGCATCAGGCATCTCAAGGACGGATCGTTTTATGTGAGAAACTGACCGAACTGCTGGCCTATGCACTGCGTGAAGAGGCGGCCCATCCGGCGGATCTCGATCAGGCCAGTCTGACCGATCGCGAGGAGGAAATTCTCGAGCTGATCTCACAGGGATTGAGTAATAAGGTGATCGCCAGAGAGCTTGATATCACCGAAGGTACCGTGAAGGTTCACGTTAAACATATTCTGAAAAAGCTCAACCTGCGTTCACGTGTTGAGGCAGCAATCTGGGCGGTAAAAGAGGGCGACAGGCGCCACCATCACTAAGCGCTAAATCGGCTAACTACTCAGTGACCAGTTCACCTTGAAGTGAATTGGGAAGCGCCTCGGTAATTTTGACCGGTACAAAATGGCCAATCAACTCTGCGCTACCATTAAAATTAACCACCCGATTGTTCTCAGTGCGTCCCGAAACCTGTTGCTCATTTTTACGTGAAACTCGCTCCACCAGCACCTTCTCAACAGTCCCTACCATCGATTGACTGATCGCCTGTGCCTGCATTTTAATCTGCTCCTGAAGTCGTGCCAGACGAGCCTTTTTCACCTCCAATGAAACATCATCTGGAAGATCGGCCGCCGGTGTACCGGGACGTGGGCTGTAAACAAAGCTATAGCTGTGATCAAACCCAATCGTCTTAATCAGATCCA
>JAPHSO010000251.1 GCA_026193675.1 Gammaproteobacteria bacterium
ACCCAGGCACCTTCATTTGAACTGTTAGAACCCAAAACGGGTGAAACCATCAGTCTATCCTCTTATGAGGGAAAGCCGGTTGCTGTGGCATTTATCTGCAACCACTGTCCCTATGTGAAACATATAGCTGAAAAGATGGCCGAAGTGGCTGCCCGTTTTCAGGCCAATGGCGGTATCTTTATCGCAATCAATAGTAATGATGTGGCCAATTACTCAGATGACAGTCCTGAGAAAATGGTAGAGATGGTGGCGGAGTATGGCTTTGAGTTTCCATACCTCTACGATGAGAGTCAGCATGTGGCACACGCCTATCAAGCTGCCTGTACCCCGGATCTCTATCTGTTCGATTCGGCGCATAGCCTCTATTATCGTGGACAATTTGACGCCTCTCGTCCCCATAACGAGGAGCCGGTGACAGGTGCTGATCTAGAGGGGGCAATGATTCGTTTGATGACCGGCAAGAGCGCACCTGAACAGCAGGTTGCTAGTCTGGGATGTAACATCAAGTGGAAAGAGGGGAATGAGCCGGACTATTTCGGTTAATCTTATAAATAGCAACAATCATCAAACAGCGATTCTATAGAAATCGTTGTGATAACATCGCCGAAAGCCGCTTATGCTAACTACAATCGGTGGAAACCTTCAGGAGTGGAGTTAAGTTGTTTGGTAAATTTAAAAATATAACAATAAGCCAGAAGCTATGGTTAACCGCGCTACTGGTGATGTTTATTGGTGGCGCTGTAGGTATAGGAAGTTATTTACAGCTATCAAAACTGGAAGGCGATATTCGATACATCGTCGATGATAGCCAGCCTGCCGCATTTGGTGCCAGAGATGTTCAGCTTCAGATTAAAAGCTCGTACGCCAATTTTAATTTCTATCTGTTAAGTCGCGACAACAGCTATAAGTCGCTTTACCAGGAGGGGATTCAGAAAGCCCTCGCATTAATTCAGGATATTCATAAAACTCATCAGCAACATATTCATCATAGGGATGAAGATGAGAGTCGACATTCAGAGGCGATGGTTCTGCTGCAGCGACTGATTGAGCTCAATAATGATGTGCTGAAGATAACCGAGGCAGAGACAAAAAAGCCAAATGGTAATGGTGATCGTGCAGATGTGAAGATTGTAAGATCAATGGTCACCCCTGTTCAAAACCGACTCGATACCATCATCGATAGTATCGTCGAGTCAGAAATGAACAACATAGAAATTGCGAGTGGTCGCCTTCTCAATAATTCCAAAATTAGTGAAGACACCATCATCTACGGGATATCTGCCGGAGTGCTCTTTGTATTTATTATTGTCGGCTTGCTTAACAGAATGATTGTGACGCGACTCAATACTGCAGTTGAGGCGATGCAGGAGGTTGCTATGAAGGGCGACCTGAACCTGCGTCTGGATGAGTCTGGCAAGGATGAGATTACTGCACTCTCCCTCGCTTACAACACCTTTATGGTGAAGATCCAGGGGGTGGTTGACCTGGTTCTCTCCTCTTCAAGCTCTCTATCCAGTGAATCGACTGCACTCAATGTGATGACTCAAAGTGCTGAGTCTCAGGCTGAAATTCAGAAAGGAAACATTAACGAAATTGCCAGCTCGATAAATGCCATGGCCGGTCGCGTTGAGCTGGTTGCCAGCAATGCCTCAGCTGCGGCAGAGGCTGCACAACAGGCCAATGAGGATGCTCGAACAGGTCGTGATGTGGTTACTAAAGTGGTCTCATCAATCACCGAGCTCTCTGATGAGGTTGCCAAAACATCCAATGTGATTGCAAAACTTGGAGAAGATAGCAAAGAGATCACCTCAGTCGTTTCGATCATTCGTGGAATTTCAGAGCAGACCAATCTGCTTGCACTAAACGCGGCAATTGAGGCGGCTAGAGCAGGGGAGGCGGGTCGTGGGTTTGCTGTTGTGGCTGATGAGGTTCGCACTCTCTCAGAGCGGATTCACTCAGAGACTGATGAGATTCAACGCAAAATTGATGCGCTGCAATCGGGCTCTATTGATGCTGTTAATGCGATGGAGCGTGGTGCAGAAATGTCACAAAATAGTGTCGGCATGGCGCAGAGTGCCGGTGAGGCTCTGGAATCGATTACCGAATCGGTGAGAACCATTCTAGAGATGAATGTCGGTATTGCTGAGTTGACTGAGGCCCAAAAAGAGTCGGCAGCAGAGGTGCACAATAAAACAGAGATGGTTGATGAGATTGCTCAGCAAACCGCTGAGACCTCTGCGCAGGTCTCCAGAGTGAGTCAGGAGTTTACGATCATGGCCTCTCAACTGAAGGATCTGGTGGAGCAGTTCCTATTGGCAAGTGGCACCGACAAAGGGCTAAATCAGCCTTCATCTAACCAGCAGACGCCTACATTAAATACTGCTGAAAGCAGCTCAGCAGAATCCTCCGTCGATCTGTTTGACGATGTTGATGATGACAATGTTGAGCTCTTTTAGCGCAGGCTAAAACTGGGGGATTAGGACAGCCTTTCCCTCCATACTTCCATTTTCAATGAGTCGATGCGTATCGGCGGCACTCTCCAATGGAAGTTTATGGTTAACAATCACCCTGAGTTGACCGCTATCAAACAGCCTGGAGCATCTATTGAGTATATTGGTCTGCTCTAGCCGCGCCTGCTGCCAGTTATAGAAGGCTGGTGAAAGCATTAGCTCCAATGATGTGGTTATGTTTTTTAGCCTTGCAACTTTCCAGTCAACACTATGGGAGGGTTGTAGAAGTGTCACCAGATGACCGTAGGGTTTGAGTGCATTGAAGCTGGCTTCAAAGGTTATGCCACCTACCGTATCAAAGACGATATCCACGCCTACACCATCAGTTTTCGCCATCGTTTGTTGTACAAAGTCGGAGTGGTCGTAGCGAATCACCTCATCCGCTCCAAGCGAGCGTACCAGTGCCTCTTTGGTATCAGAGCTTACCGTTGTGAGTACCCGACAATTGGCGGCTTTGGCCAGCTGAATAGCGACATGACCCACGCCACCTGCACCGGCATGTATCAAAATAGTTTGACCCGCTTGAATCTTTGCCCGATGGTACAGCGCCTCCCAGGCGGTGATCAAAACCAATGGCGCAGCTGCAGCCTCTTCAAAACTGATGCTATCTGGTTTAAGTGCAACGTACTGTTCACCAATCAGATTGTATTCAGCATAGTTGCCCTGCTCATCACCACCAATTCCGCCAAAAAAGTAGTAGACCTCGTCACCCGGCTTAAAACGGGTAACCTGACTGCCCGTTTCAATAACAACACCTGAGCCATCACAGCCCAGTACCGCCGGCAAATTATCTGGATAATAGGTGCCGTTAGCGCGTAGCTTGGTATCAATGGGATTAACGCCTGCCGCCCTGATTTTGATCAATAGTTGATCACTCTGCTGGATAGATGGCTGAGCCATCTCTGCAAGCTTGAGTTGCTCTGGACTTCCCGCCTGTTCCATTAAAATCGCTTTCATAATCTGTCTGTCCACATTCTGA
>JAPHSO010000321.1 GCA_026193675.1 Gammaproteobacteria bacterium
ACTATCAAAAACGATTATTGTTTAAATGTAACCTGTCAATATCTCGGCCATGGGCGGTAATAACCACCAGGCGCAAAAGGGGGCTGAGGGAGATTGGGAGCAAAGCTACCAAATGGTGTCCCGAATCTTTCTATAGAGCGGTAAGGCTTCTGCGACTCAGGTCGCACAGGCCACTGCTCCTCTTCGCTCAGACTCTTATCGCCAAACATTCTCTTTTGAGAGGTATCCTCCCCCTTTCTGGGACTGTTGTCACCTTCGGGCCAAATCTCCTCTTCCCCGGTCGGACGCGAACGATAGATATTCTGCCAGCCCTGTCTAACTCGCTTCGGTCTGTCGATCTGTTGCTGAGGAGAGTCCTCTATTTCACCACTACTCCCCCCTCCCCATGGATTATACCTTCCCTGAAAGCCTCTCTGGTCAGCAGCGATTTCACCCATTGGTGTAATCACACCCCATGGACGTTGCTCTGCCACAGCATTACCAGAAGCTAAAAGAGGGAAGGACAAAAGGAGCATCCTTAGCATCATATTATGCTAGCGCCTCTCTCTTTGTGGAAATGGAGGATAGCCTGGATAAATTGGTTGCTGTCCCTGCCAAACCTGAGGGTAGGCCGGCGGCATCTGCTGAAACGGCATTCTGTTTCCTCCATAACCGAACGGGGTGGAGGCAAACGGGACGGAACGCATATTGGGAGCATAACTGTAGGGATAACCATTTTGAGGATAACCCCAGCGCGGTGCCGGAATCATTGAATTTGAGTGTTCTGAATTTTGATAATTCACGACTGGTTCATCAGGTGCTGCCAATTCAGGCTCTTCGCCATAGTAGAGCAGCGGTTTCGAACTAAAGAATGGCCCCTTCGGTTGCGGCATGGGTCCTGCGTCCTCCTCATTGGAGGCAGCTGAGACTTGCAATGCTGCTGCCAGCAATAGCATACCGCTCCACTTTGACCACTTGAGATAGATCACTCGTCTGCTCTCTAGCTTAAATATCAAAGTCATCAAAGTTTCGATTGAGACGGATACCACGTCGTCTCTCCCCTGCTTTGTTCGACACCGATTTCTTCTTAATCGCCACCTTCTTCTTGGGAGCAACACGCTTTACCGCGATCTTCTTCTTGGCAACCGACTTTTTTACAACCCGCTTCTTAACGACTGTCTTCTCGACAACAGGTGACGCTTCACTAGACTCGGCAGCTACCGGTTCTGCAGGCGTCTCTTTAACTTTTGAGACCGTAGTCGCTTTTTCGAACTCCTCCAGAATTGGTGCAGGAGTTTTCGAGCTGGATTTTGGTTCACTGCTGGTTACAGCGCTCTCTTTTTGTGGGGCCTGATCTGGCTTAACAGATTCGACGACATCACTCTCTCTTTCAGATGGTGGTGAGACTACTGGTGCTGCCGGCTGAGATTCTCGGACTACCGGCTCACTGATAGCAGGCTCACTGCGAGCAGCAGCCACCGGCTCAGGTTTGCTTCGGAATGATGATATTTTTTCGATCATCCAGAAAACGGCGGTAATCACAACTTGATACAACTTAAAGGCGGCGCCCTGTAGCATCATCATAAGCAGTCGCCACATACCCACAGCAAAATCGCTGACCGATAGTTTGCTCTCTGCAGGTACATCATCACACTCACAGTCATTAACTGTCTGTTCACACTCATGGCCTACTGGACAGAAAGAGGCGCGAGCGCTGATACACCCAAGCGGAATAACAATCAGGGTCAGGGCGGTGGAAACCAACACACCAAACAGCAGTGAAATTGCCATCCCCTGGAAGATTGGGTCGGTCAGAATAACTGAAGAGCCGCCAACTAACGCAAACGCGGTAATCACAATAGGTCGTGTTCTTGCCTTACATGCCATCACAACAGCATCACGTACATCGACGCCATCCTGAACCTGCTGTATTGAGTAGTCCACCAGCAGGATCGAGTTTCTAACGATGATACCTGCAAGAGCAATAAATCCGATCATTGAGGTGGCGGTAAACTCAGCATCAAGAAGCCAATGGCCAGGAATAATTCCTATCAGCGTCAGCGGAATCGGAGCCATAATGATCGCAGGGATCATAAAGTTGCCAAACTCCCAGACCACAAGAATGTAGATCAGGATAATAGCCACACCAAAGGCACCGCCCATACCGGCAAATGTCTCTAGAGTTACAGTCCACTCCCCTGCCCACTCAAACGCTGAAGTACCATCATCATCTGGTGCACCAAAATAGCTCCCCTTCAACTTCACGCCATCTGGGGTGGTGTACTCTTCAAGAAGATCTTCAACCTCAAACATACCGTAGATTGGTGCCGCAAGACGTCCAATGGCCTCACCCACCACATACTCTACAGGACGAAGATCTTTATGATAGATAATCGGATCCTGTTTGACCTGCTTAAAGTATCCCAACTCTGCCAGCGGTACAGTGGTACCACTAGAGGATGGAATGGGAAGATCGCCTAAACGGGCAATCTCAGAGCGAATTTCTAATGGAATCTGAATCACTATGTTGGTTGGATCAAGCACATTACCCTGCTTAATGTCTCCTAACACCATTCCGCCCATCGCCATGGTGAGATTACGGTTAATGGCATCGACCGATATTCCCCGACGCACCGCCTTCTCGGTATCAACCTCAAAACGCCATACGTTGTACTCTTCTGGCATGTAGTTATCGACATCCCCTACTCCCTCAGCACGGTCGAACGTATCGGTCATATGCTGAGCCACGGCACGTCGGGTCTCTTCGTCAGGACCATAGACCTCAGCAACCATCGCCTGCAATACAGGTGGACCTGGCGGCATCTCTACAACTGTCGCTCTGGCACCCAACTCTTTAATCATGGGTGCTATCGCTTCACGGGTCATAATTGCGAGGTCATGACTGGTGTTGTCACGCTTAGATTTATGAACCAACTGGACATGAATCTCCGCTTGCCAAGGATCACGACGCATATAGTAGTGACGCACCATGCCATTAAAATCAAATGGTTGAGCTGTACCGACATAGGTCTGTAGAGCGGTCACCTCAGGATATTGCCGAACAACCTCTACTATCCTGGAAGTCAAATTGGCAGTGTCTGGGAGAGCGGTTCCCTCTGGCATATCGACAACAATGCTGTACTCCGGCTTGTTATCGAGCGGCAACATCTTGACCCGAACTGAGTTGGTGTAGAAGAGCACGCAAACGGCAAAGAAGAGGAAAACAATCGTCCCAAGTGTCAGGTAACCGATTTTCTTATTGCCAATAATAGGCATCAAGATGCTACGGAATACACTCTCTAACCTCTTGGCACTACGTTCCTCCTTCTCCTCAGCTTTATGCAGCTGCTCCATAGAAGGTTTAATCCGCATTGCCAGCCACGGGGTAAAGATAAATGCGGCAACCAGTGAGACAATCATAGCCACTGAACCGAGGGCAGGAATTGGCGCCATATACGGTCCCATCATGCCAGGTACCGCAGCCATAGGAAGTAGAGCGGCAATAACGGTAAAGGTGGCAAGAATGGTTGGATTACCCACTTCACGTACCGCATCAACAGCAACTTCCGTACTCATCTCACCCTTGGCAAGCCAGCGACGGTAGATATTCTCCACCACCACGATCGCATCATCGACCAGAATACCAATACAGAAGATAAGCGCGAACAGACTCACCCGGTCGATGGTAAAGCCCATAATCCAGGCTGCAAAAACGGTAAAGACGATAACCACAGGAATAACCATCAGCACCACGATTGCAGGCCTTAGTCCGAGGAAATAGAGGATCAAAACACCGACCGCACCGGTGGCCACAAACAGTTTAAAGATCAGGTCATTGACCTTCTCGTTAGCGGTGGCGCCATAATTACGAGTGATCTCAACATTTACATTGTCAGGAATCAGGCGTCCCCTGAGGGTTTCAAGTTTGTCTATGATCGCATTAGAGACGGTGACACCGTTGCTACCCACCTTCTTTGACATTGCCACTGTAACGGCAGCAGCACCATCGGCATAGTTCACCTCTGTTCCAGACGCCGGCCCGGTGTAGTACTGAACAATCTGCTTGGTCTCTTGAGGCCCCTGAAAGACATTGGCAACATCGCGAACATAGACCGGAATCGCATTTTGGGTAGAAACCACCAATCGCGCAACATCCTCTGCGCTACGCAGGAAGGCACCCGTCTGCACCGTAAAAAAGCTGCTACCAGACTCAAGATTACCTGCTGTCTGCTCACTATTAGCAGTACGAATGGTGTTGGCCACCTGATCCAGACTCAGGCCATAACCTGACAGGCGTTCCGGCATAACCTCTACCCTAACCTGTTCACTACGCCCACCGACAACAAAGCCCTGACCTGTATTTTGTATCTGTTTCAGGCTCTGTAGCAGATCGAGGCCGAGTGTATGCAGCATGCTGTCATCAACATCATCTGACCAGAGGGTAAAGGTGACTACAGGAACATCATCAATCCCTTTCGGTTTGACCAGAGGCATCTGCACACCACTGGGGATCTTATCGAGATTGGATTGAATTTTGTCATGAACCTTAACGATTGAAGGGCCGAGCTCTTCACCCACAATAAATTGAATGGTGACCATCCCCTCGCCATGCATCGAAGCGGAATAGACATGCTTGACGCCTGGAATCTCCGACATAATTCGTTCAAGAGGTTCTATGGCTAGAGAGGCTACCTGCTCTGAGGTGGCCCCCGGATAGGCGACAAAAATATCGACCATCGGAACTGAAATTTGGGGATCTTCCTGACGCGGCGTGAAGATGAGACCTAGAATACCCATCGCCAGCATCGAGAAGAAGAGCAGTGGGGATAGCGGTGAATGGATAAAACTACGGGCCATTTTACCCGCAATACCTAAATCCTCGGTCTCAACAGCCGTTGTGCTATTTGAGATTTTTTGGTCATCTTGAGACATGAATTAAACCAACTATTTCGAATTATTTTTGATGGGAGAGTTGCGCTATTTCCTCGTAGTACTATTTGCTTTGGGCTACGGCCGCAGGACGAGGATTGTTGAACAGTCGTTCACCACCACGAAGTCCAGATAAGACCATTACCCGACCATCAGGAAGTTTCTGCCCCTTACGAATGGCGCGCATCTCTTTATTCCCCTGCATATTGAGCACATAGACCGCCGGCAGGCTGCCACGCTGCACAATGGCAGACTCTGGAATAACGGGAATCAATTGAGGCGCTGTACTGAAGTCCTTCACTCTCACCTCGGCATACATGCCGGGAGCTGCGGGCGCATTGAGTGGCAGATCAAGCTTTACAGTAACCGTATGGCGAATCGGATCGGCCATAGGAAAGACCTGCGCCACTTTTGCCTTAACCGGGGTATCACGTACATCGAGCTTTGCCTGCAGGATCTCGTCCTGACTAATACCTGGCATCAATCTGGCAGGAACCTCAATCTGAATCTGAAGTGACTCCGTATCGGCAAACTTCAGCAGGGCCTGACCCGGTTGAACGGTGTCACCCACCTCAACCATTTTCTCAACAATGACCCCTTCAAAAGGAGCACTGCCCACTGCATCACGTAACTTTGCATCAACCTGCTCCAGTTGCGAAGCTGCCTGCAGATGGGTACTGCGTGCCTGCTCAATACCGATTCCACGAGAATAGAGATCTGCACCACGAGTGGCCGAGCTATCGGTCATACCCATCATATTGGAGAAGTTGTTGGTGAACATCTGGTCAAACATTCCAGGAATGCCCATACCCGACATTGAGTTGCGGCTCTGAGGAGAAACCAGTTCGCGATTAAATTGAACACCTGCATTTCGAAGAGCAGCCTCAGCATTAGCCATCTGAGCAAGAGCCGATCTGCGTTTTGCCAATAGCTCATCATCATCAAGGGCGATCAGGATTGTCTTGTCCGCAAAACTATCCCCCTCTTCACCTGCAATAAACTCAACTCGGCCAGGGAGCTGTGCAGCGATGGTGACCTGTTTAGCCGGTACCACTGTTCCGCCCAATACAATTTGACTCTGATGATGAATCGTTTCAACAACAACGATATCACCCCGATACTCTTCTCCAATAACAGCGCTGCTAGACAGGAGGCCTGTCATTAACACTATCAAGGCAGATGTTTTCTTAAGCATAATTGCATCTATCCTCAAATTTTATCTCCAACACCAAATCAACCACGAAACATAGGGTGGTTGTTGGTTACTATATTCTTTTCACTAATCCTCAGATTAGATATCCAATCAAACTGAATGCTTATAAGTTTTTGAGATAAACACTCTAATTTACTGAATTTATTGTTTTTTTGTTCCCACATTAGTACCTGGTCAGAATTTCTCCCAGCTAAGTAAACTATTTAGTGGTGTCTCAGGATATCGAGCACCTCTTCAAGTTCAATAAGTATTTGACGAATAATCTGTTGGCTCTGATGTGAATCCTGTTTGCCGCCCTCGCCCTCTAGCTGTTGACGC
>JAPHSO010000333.1 GCA_026193675.1 Gammaproteobacteria bacterium
AAATTATTGAAGGTATAACAGGATTAATAAAGGCAACAGATCCGGAAATTAACGACAAAATTAACCCTGCAACTGTTGCGACTTATGTGTTACGGGTTCAGTTATTTTTAAACACAAACGACCCAAACCAAAATAAGGTAAACGCATTAGCAAACGAATTAGCGCTTAAGGCAAACGGTTGGCATCCCACGGAAAGTTCGTCTGAGATATTTTCACTACAGGGTAAGTTGCTAGAAGCAGCAAAATTGTTGATTTACAGGCCAATGAATAATGCATAACAAGGCACTCCAGCTTAATCGTCATACACATTAAGAAGAGGTTAATATGAAAATTACTCACTACCTCTACAACACTTTCATAATCGAAACGGGTGATAAAAAAATAGCCATTGATCCTGGCGGTTTAATGTTTTATTTTTTTAGATTCACAACATTAATCCCAAAGTCTGAATGGGAAAGCATCACACATATTTTTGTAACCCATGGCGATCCTGATCATTACTGGCATATGGACAGAGTAGCAAAAGCATCTAACGCCCCTGTTATTTGTAATAAAACAATGGTTAGAAATATTGGAGGGAAAGCATTAATGTTAGGTCCGCGAGATAAGGGGCTGGCTTTTACAACATCTGTGGAAAAATTTCATACGATTTCTGTGGATGAAACCATTGAGCTAGATGGAATGTCAATAACAGGGATTAAGGCAGTTCACGGACCTGTTACTTTTAAGGTTGGCCCTCTGTCTAGAACGTTTACGCCAGGCCCCAATGAGAGAGTCGGCTGGGGGGCAATTGGTTTTAATATTGGGCTTGATGGTAAAAGTATAGTGAATCTTGGGGATACGCTTCTTCTTGAAAAAGAGTGGCAGAGTATCAAAAACCCTGATGTTTTAATGATTCCCATTGGTGGAAATACGATTCCAAACACCATGGATGAAAAAGAGGCGATAGAGGCGGTAAGAATAATGCGACCAAAACTTGTAATTCCCTGCCATTATAACGCTCCCGCACTGTTTTCTAAAGAATATGGTCATTCTGATGACAAGATGTTTAAAGAAGAGGTTGAAAAAATGGGAATTAAGTGTGTCATCCTTCAACAAGGTGATTCAATAGAAATTTAGCTCTTATGTATGAATTAAATGCGTATTACAAATCGTTTCACTGGAATGTTACTTCGCTACCACTTCGTAAAATCCAGTAAACTTAGTCGTTAATCAAGGATAATAAGTTTTCAACTATTCAGACCTTCCTCGCTTATAGCGATAGCGCCGACTCCTCTGTTTTTGAACATTTATCGCATCAACCATTTCATCCTCAGTTAGATATCCATCGCCATCAATATCAATCTCATCAAATTTGATGGTTGTTGAGAATCGTCGCATCGGTTTTCCTGTTAATTTTCGTCGCTCCTCTATCTGCTCAACAAACCGTTGATACTCATCCCGGCTAAGGGTGCCACTTTTATCTATATCGTGTATGGAAAAGACCTGCGCATTCGTTGGTTTACTTCGATGATGCAAATTCCCATTCTGAGGTTGAGCCGCATAGAGAGGGGCCACCCCATAAGTGCAGAAGCTCAGAAACCCTAATGCCACGGTCAATAGTCTGTATCGGTAACCTTTGTTCATATCATTTCCATTACTTTGTCGATTTGAGGTACTTTTCCAGTGCATTAAGCTGTTCATCTGAAATATCTAACCTTCGGTGTGAGCGAATCTCACCTGAACGGAGTAGATCGGCGACTTTGCTCGGTTTCGTTTCCAGATCTGCCGTATTGGCTGAGTGACAGTAGACACAGTTGTCCTCATACACTATCTCACCATGCTCTACACCTGAGGTTGCTGTTGAATCTGTACTCTGAATGCGACCTTGAGCCGGCACCGGAACTTCATCCAGGTTTTTATAAAAACCACCTCTATCCCAAAACCCAGGTTCGGAACAACCGATACAGGGGTGACCTGACTCGATTGGGAAGCTGGTCCCTTCATTCCATTTATGCACAGCACAAGAGTTATGAGTCACCGGCCCCTTACATCCCAGTTTATAGAGGCACCATCCCTTTCTGGCCCCCTCATCATCAAACTGCTCTGCAAACATCCCCTTCTGATAATAGTGGTAACGTGAACAGCGGTCATGAACCGTTTCGCCATAATAGATCAGTGGTCGATTGAGCTTATCGAGCGCAGGAAATCTATCAAAGACCAGGTAATGGGCCAAAACACCACTAATCGCTATGGGCAGAGGTGGGCAGCCGGGAAGATTGATAAGTGTCCGCTCAGGGATCGAACCCTCCTTCATAAGATCCCCCACCCCCATTGCGCCGGTTGGATTGGGACTGGCTCCGGGCAGGCCACCAAAGGTGGCACAAGTTCCGATGGCAATCACCGCTGCTGCTCCCTCTGCACTCTCTTGAAGGATATCCAAATTAGTTCTTCCGGCAATTGTGGAATAGGCCCCATCTAGCCCCACAGGAATGGAGCCATCAACGATAAGAATGTATTGACCAAAATGGTTCTTGATTGTGTCAGCTTTTGCGGCCTCAGCCCCCTCTCCAGAGGCGGCCTGCAACGTATGGTGATAATCGAGCGAAATATAGTCAAATATCAACGACTCAATGGTTGGCGCATGTGAACGGGTGAAAGACTCTGTGCAACCGGTACACTCTTGAAACGAGAGCCAAATGACCGGTGGTCTGACTGAGTGGCTGAGCTTATCCTTTAGTGCAGGCATTGCTCCGGCCGGAATGGCAAGCAGCGTGGCCATGGTAGAACAGAGCTTCAGGAACGCACGTCGACTGATTCCATTTTGAGTCAGATGAGCACCAAAAGTATCGCGTTTAGACATCTTTTTCCTTCGCTATCAGCAACCAGATATTGGTAGTTAACATCTCTTATTAACTATATGACATATCTGATAACTTACCAGATAGATGTATCTCTCATGTGAAATATTTAACCACATCCTGATCATCAATCCACAGGGATACGGGATTCCGATGACTATTCAGAATCTAGTTCAGAGCGTAAAAATAATTCGCCAAAAACCTTTATCTCTATTCATACTTGAGAAGCGCAGAAAGTTGCACCTCATATCACTTTTTTCTTTAAGATTGCTATATGAAGAATATATTAATCACCGGTGCCCGAAGTGGAATCGGCCTGGATGTCGCCAAGAGACTGTTGGAGCGTGGTCATACCGTTTTTGCTACGGTGCATCATCAGTCTTCCGTTGTCTCACTACAAAGCGAGTTGGCCGTCTATGGTGAGCGTGCGATTGTTGAGAAACTTGATATTCTAGACGATGAAGATCGTCTAAAAGTACAAGACTGGGATATTGATATCCTGATCAATAACGCCGCTATTGGAGACTCCGGTCCTTTGAGCACAATTCCTGCACAAAGGGTAAAAGATGTATTGGAAACCAATGTGGTTGCTACGCTACAGCTCACCCAACAGGTTCTGTTGAAGATGAGGGAGCGACGCCGAGGTCGCATTATCTTTATCAGCTCTTTGGCAGGGCTGATCCCCACCCCCTTCATATCACCCTACGCATTGACCAAGCATGCGATTGAAAACATTGCCGGCTCACTGAGAGGTGAGTTGAAATCATTTGGTATCGATGTCTCATTGATTAACCCAGGTGGTTACAACACTGGGTTTAATGAAAAAAACATCCAGAAGAAATATGAGTGGCTAGATATTGAACAGCTCGATCCTTTAGAGCAACGAAGGATGAAAAGGGAGGAGTCGATCATCTACACCTTTGAGATGAAAAGCACAGCAAGCATCGCGAAGCAGATTGTGAAAGCGGTTGAAGCCAGACACCCTAAACGTCGTTACAGCGCCCCATTTTGGCAATCCTGGGGTGTCTTTTTTATCAGGATGTTCAGTTAGCCGAGGAAGATGAACTATCGCTATCCATGTAACCTGCGTTCCAAACCACTGGTTTGCAGGATAGTGGTCGCAATCTCCTCGATAGAGACCGCACTGGTATCAAGAAATGGTATCTGTTGTGCTCGATAGATCTTCTCTACCGCATTGACCTCATATTGGCACTGCTGATACTCAGCATAGTTACTATCGGGCCTGCGCTCTTTCCGAATCTGCTGCAGTCGCTCTGGGGCAATCGACAGTCCAAAAAGTTTGTCGCGATAGGGTTCAAGAACAGCAGGGAGACGCGAGCTCTCCAGATCATCATCCACCAGCGGATAGTTGGCCGCCAGAATTCCATACTGCAGCGCAAGAAAAAGACAGGTGGGAGTCTTACCACTACGTGAAACACCCAACAGAATAATATCTGCCTCTGGAAAGTGCTTCAGGGTATTACCATCATCATTTGCCAGTGAAAAGTTGAGGGCATCGATTCGCGCTTTGTAGGTCGAGTAGACACCCATACCATGAGTACGTCCTACGGCATGAGCCGACCTGATACCCAGCTCATCTTCTAGTGGATGGATAAAGGTGTTGAGCAGATCAAACATCATGCCTGCGCTCTGCTCAATAATCTTTCTAATCTCTTTATCGATCAGCGTGCTGAACAGCAGTGGCTTATAACCATATCTCTCTGCCGCCGCATTGATCTGCTCAACCGCCGCCTCTGCCTTTGCAATAGAGTCGATAAAGGGGAGATTGGTCTGCTCAAACTCAATCGATTCAAATTGAGTGAGCAGACTATGCCCCATCGTCTCAGCAGTTATGCCGGTACGATCAGAGAGAAAAAATGCTGCGCGTTTCATAGGCATAGCGTAACGCTTTTAACATGCTGCCGTCTTCAACCCTTCACCATCAATTTTTGCCTCTTTGGCCAGGAACTGACCGGTCTGCACCACGGTATCTGGATTGAGAGAGATACTGCTAATCCCCTCCTCCAGCAGCCACTTGGCAAGGTCGGGATGATCGGATGGACCCTGTCCACAGATCCCCACATACTTACCCTGCTTATGGCAGGCGGCAATCGCCAGATGCAGCATCTTCTTTACCGCAGGATCCCGCTCATCAAAGGCGTGGGCAATCAGACCTGAATCTCGGTCCAGGCCGAGGGTGAGTTGGGTCATGTCATTAGAACCAATCGAGAAGCCATCAAAGAACTCCAGGAACTCATCGGCAAGGATCGCATTGGATGGTAGCTCACACATCATGATAATGCGCAGCCCATTCTGGCCCCGCTCAAGACCATTCTCGGCAAGCAGCTTAATCACCCCTTCAGCCTCTGTCATGGTGCGCACAAATGGGATCATGATCTCAACGTTGGTAAATCCCATCTCATCACGTACCCGCTTGGGGGCGTGACACTCCAGCTCAAAGGCTCGTCTAAAATCTGTT
>JAPHSO010000121.1 GCA_026193675.1 Gammaproteobacteria bacterium
CGAGTGGCGCAAACTGCAACACTCACTGGGACAGATGGGGAAGCATGTTGATGGTCTGATGGATCGTTCTAAAACCATCGACCGCCATATGGATGAGTATGAATCGATTATCAAAGGAAATGACCAGGCCCAACGCACCCTATCCTCATCATCGATGACCCAGTTCTTCATCGCCGCCTTTGTCCTGGCTATTGCCATCGGTGGCGCCATGATCAACTACAACCTGATTGCTCGACCCATGGCCGAGATGGTGGGTGGAGGTAGTTACCTGATGGGTTTCAAGACCGCTAATATTGCCGCGATGGTGATCATTCTGGTTGAGGTGGCAATGGGTCTATTTCTGATGGAGTCCCTGCGTATCACCCGTCTCTTCCCCACCATCGGTGCGCTGGATGACAAGATGCGTAAACGGATGATCTGGGCCAGCTTCACTATGCTTTTTACCCTGGCCAGTATTGAGGCGGGGCTCGCCTACATGCGTGAGCTGCTCTCACAGGATGATGCGGCGCTGGTGGCAGGTCTACTCAGTAACGGTCAGGTGATGGTAGGCGATCAGGCCAGTCGCTGGATCACCACAGCGGCACAGATGGGCATGGGCTTTATCCTCCCGTTTGCGCTCACCTTTGTCGCCATTCCACTGGAGACCTTTATTCATGCATCACGCACCGTGCTTGGCATGGTCTCTGTAGCGCTTCTCTACGCATTGGCTGGACTATTACGCATTATCGGCAATGGGAGTCGTCATACAGGTCAGGTTGTTCTCAACCTATATGACCTGCTCATCTTTGCACCGCTTTGGGTGGAGCAAAAACTGGTTGCACGGAGCAGTCGACCAAAACAGGAGAAGGTAGAAGGCAGCAGCAGTGACAAGCGTGAGCTCCAGACCAACTCGAGTGACAGAAGCAACTATAGAGATGATCTACCAATGGATGGTGCAGTGATGGGAGCCAGCTCATGAAACAGTTAATCACCATAGTCACGCTTATGGGCGCTCTTCTAATTAGTGGTTGTGGCGAAACAACGGCACACAATCGCGGCGTATACATGTTGCTCGACACCTCCGGCACCTACACCAGAGAGTTACAGAAGGCACAACAGATCATCAACTTCGTACTGGCAAAGATGGAGCCGACCGACTCATTTGCAGTGGCGCGCATCGATACCGGTAGTTTTAGTGAAAAGGATATTGTCTCTAAAATTACTTTTGATGATCGTCCCAGTCAGGCCAACAGAGAGAAGTTGAAGTTTCGAGACGATATTGATCAATTCGTGAAAACCGTTAAGGGCAGCTCCTATACCGATATCACCGGGGGCATTTTGCAGTCAACCGAGTATCTGGATGAGCGCAAACCGGGAATTAAAACGATTCTAATTTTCTCAGATATGAAAGAGGAGATTAAAAAGGGTTTTATGCGGGATATTCCCCTGCAACTTGATGGCTACGAAGTGGTGGCGCTCAATGTGACCAAACTACGCAGTGACAATATTGATCCACGTGAATATATGCAGCGCCTGGAACAGTGGCAACAGAAGGTTGAACAGGGGGGTGGACGCTGGCGTGTGATCAATGACCTTGAGCAGTTAGAGGGGATCTTTGAAGGATAGTAATTTTCTAAGCGATATAAAAAGGCTAAGGTAGGTCATCTTTTAACAGAAAATGACCTACCTTTTTTTCTTTCTTGGCGCTTTAGCGATACTGCCCTTTGCTCTGCTTATTTTAGTTTGGCTTTTCTTGTTGGCTCTTACGGGACGTCTACTTTTTTCTCTGGTGGCAATTAGCGTATCTCTGCTGCCCACCTCAAAGCCGGGCATATGGATGCGCTTAATGCGCTCACCGATGAGCCGTTCGATATTGATCAGCGCACGCTCCTCTTCACGGCTGACAAACGAGATGGCCTGCCCTTTCCCACCGGCACGGGCGGTGCGCCCAATGCGATGGATATAGTCTTCTGCCAGATAGGGAAGATTGAAGTTGACCACATGTTCTAGCCCCTGAATATCCAGGCCACGTGCAGCAACCTCTGTCGCAATCAACACCTGTACTTTATCGGCCTTAAAATCTGCGATGGCCCGGCGACGTGAACCCTGAGTTTTATCACCGTGGCAGAGTGCTGCTCGAATATTTACCAGCTTCAGAATACTGGTTAAATCATCAGCCTGTTTCTTGGTACTGGTAAAGACCAGCACCTTGAACCAGTTATTTTGTTCAATCAGTTCGGCAAACAGCTCTGCCTTACGGCGCTCTTCTACAGGATAGACCACATGTTCGATGTTATCGGCAACGGCGTTTTGTTTGGCGACGCTAATCACCTTGTGATTGGTCAATATCGATTTGGCCAGCTCTTTGATCGGCTGTGAGATGGTGGCCGAAAATAGCAGCGTCTGGTGCTTTTTGGGAGTCTTTGCCAGTAGGGTTTGAACATCTGCGATAAAGCCCATGTCGAGCATGCGGTCGGCCTCATCCAGCACCACAAACTCGACACTGCCGAGGTTGATGGTGTGCTTATCCATGTGTTCTAGCAGACGACCGGGGGTGGCAACTACGATATCGATTCCCGCTTTGAGCCTTTTCTCCTGGGCACTTATTTTACCGCCACCGAAGAGTGCACTGATGGTGAGATCCATAAACTGCGCATAGCGATTGATGGTCTCGGTGACCTGTTCTGCCAACTCTCGGGTCGGGGTTAATATGAGTGCTCGTGGCGCACCGGGCAGTGTCGGCTTTGGGTTGTTGTGCATCTGCTGCAAAATTGGCAGTGCAAAGGCGGCGGTCTTTCCCGTTCCGGTCTGGGCATTGGCCAGCAGATCCTGTCCACGGCGTGCCGGGACAATCGCCAACTGCTGGATGGCGGTCATTTCGGTATATCCGCAGGCATCCAGCGCTTTTTGAATTTCAGGGGCCAGGTCTAAAGATGAAAATATCATGATGATCCTCTGCAGGATTGAACTACAGTCAAAACGGGCCGCAAATTATAAGTCTATTCACATTGCTTTGTGATATTTATTGTCCGGTGTCTATTAAAGGCCTCGTTAACAACGAATAGATTGCGAGAGATAGCTAAACCTTTGGGTGAAACTGGCCCATAATTGGGGCTGGAATTTTTACATTGCTAAGATGTGGATTTCTGCCAGATTTCAAACCACTCTTTAGCCGGTTTCGGTTTGCCATAGAGGTAACCCTGATGGATGATATCTGAGCGCTCGTTCAAAAAGGCCGCCTGCTCTTCTGTCTCTACTCCTTCGGCAACCACTTTAAGGTTCATGTGTCTGGCGACAGAGAGAATAGTTTCAACCAGTGCAGCATCCTCTTTATCGCTTGAGACATCCTGAATAAAACTTCTATCGATCTTCAGCTCATGAATAGGCAGCCGCTTAAGATATGAGAGGGATGAATAGCCGGTGCCAAAATCATCAATTGAGAAGTGAATGCCCAGCGCATTGAGTTCACTCATCTTGGCGATAATGTCGTTGATATCATCAATAAACAGACCTTCTGTCACCTCAAGCGTCAGGTGTGTTGGATCTGCCCCATGCAATGCCAGTATCTCTTTTAACCAGGGAACAAATCCTGTCTGACGGAAATGTCTTGGACTTAGATTGACGGAGAGATGTATCGGCATACCGGCCATGTCCGATTCAACCATAAATTGCAGAGACTGATTTAATACCCACTCTCCCAGTTCAATAATCAGATCCGACTCTTCAGCAAGTGGAATAAAGACACCCGGAGGAACCAATCCTTTCTCAGGATGTTCCCATCGAACCAGCACCTCTGCACCAACCAACTTCTGGCGGGCATCTACTTGAGGCTGTACAAACAGGCGCAACTCTCCATCATGGATTCCACGGCGTAATTCCCGTTCTATACGAAAACGTTGCTCGACCGCTTCGCCCATATTGGTTTCAAAAAACGCACTCTGATTCCCACCAATCGCCTTAACCCGATGAAGCGCAGTATCCGCTCGGCGTATAACCTCTTTCGCTCCCTCCTTCTCATTTTCAGGATAGAGTGTTATCCCAAGGCTGACGGTAAATGAAAGCTCTTCATAACTAAGAACTAACGGCTGGCGAATATTTTCATGAATTCTCTCGGCCACCGTATGAGCATGATGACTCACCTCGTTGAGTTGATCTCCTAGCTCTGGTAACAGGATGGCAAACTCATCACCTGCAATTCGTGCCAGAGTATCACCCTCTCTAAGTAGAGGCTGTAGAAGCATACTAACTGAGATGAGCAGGTCATCACCGGCGGCCTGACCAAGTGCATCATTAATATTTTTAAAACGGTCAATGTTGATTAAGATCAATACACCTTGCTGTTTTAAACGCCTGCTACTCGATAGCGCCTGGGTTAAACGCTCAGTTAACAGTGTGCGATTGGGTAGTTCCGTCAATGCATCGTAGTAGGCCAGATGGTCAATACGGGCCTCAGCCTCTTTCTTTTCAGTAATATCCACAAAGGTGATTACTGAACCGGTAATCGTGCCATCCTTTATAATGGGTGTACTGCTATAGCTGACCGGGAAGAAGGTGCCATCTTTGCGGATAAAGGTCTCTTCACCAGCTGATTTATGTCCACCATGTACAGTGGAATAGATAGGACACTCCGCATCAGAATATTCACTTCCATCTCTATGTTTATAGTGCCATGTCGCATGTGATGGTTGTCCTATAAGTTCATGCTGAGCATAACCAAGAATATTGGCAGCAGCCGGATTTACAAAGGTCATTACACCATTCGTATCCAGACCAAAGATCCCCTCACCTGCAGAATCGAGGATAAGCTGATTACTTTCAGCAAGCGCCCGTAACTGCAACTCCATTCGTCGACTTTCAGTAATATCATGAGAAAGTACTACGAAACTCGTCGTTCCATCTGACGAGGCCCGTTTACGAGCTATCGACAACTCAAACCAAAATTCACCTTTCTCAGTCGATAACATAATCAAATGGCCGAATGATTCGCCCGCTGCCTCTGCTTCATTTAGTGCGGCATAAAATGATTCTGCCGCTTCAGGCGAAAGAACATTTTCCAAATGATTATTGAGTAACTTTTCGCGGGGGATCAGTAGAAGATCATCACTATGAGTGAGCACCTGGGTAAACCGTCCATCCTTGTCTACCTCAAACAGTAAATCAGGAATGGTCTGCAGCGTTGTAGATAGATCATCAGCCAGGGCTTTAATCGGTTTGCCAAAATACTCACTTATATATCGCGTCAGTACAATGCTGATCATAAACAGGATAAATAGCAACAATGAGATATAGATGACACCACTCTCCAGGGCTTGATTACGCTGCTGCTGTGACAATCCGACCTGGATCACACCGACGATAGCATTACCGTATCCTCCCCGGTACGGCAACGTAACTTCATGAATCGCTTCACCATCCTGATTTAATAATCTTGAATAACTTGCATCTCTCTTTAAGACATTCTTAATGATGGTTCGAGTCTTTTCAGGTAACTTCACATCATTAATTGTTGAGTCGCTATGGGCTAGTATCTGACCATTGGGCTTTGCCAGTAGCAGATAACGGATATCTGGCTGTGCTGCTTTAATCTCCTGTAGTAGTTGTCGAGCATGATATTTTCCAGCAAAACTCACACGACTCACTGAGCTCGCAAGAACCTGAGTCAAGATGGTAGAGAGATGATCTTCTTCATGCTTCATTATTCGGTTCAGGTAGAGTCCACCAACCATTGCAACCATAACCATTAAAGCCAGAATTAGCGCCCCAAAACTGAGTGCCATACGGCGGTCAACATCAGCAAAAGTGGCAGAGGTGCCCCTCTCTTTTGTGTACCCAGATCTCATCTCACAACACTTGTAGTATTTTTCCAGAGAGGGGCCTTCGATGGCCACAGTTTCGTAAACGAATCGGGTATGGGACCTTTCCATCCTGGATAGTCATTCAGAGTTTTTGTGGTGATTGGAAACACCGGAATAAGAATATGGCTGGGTACAGACTCTTTTTGAGCAACTGCATAGGCGGTCAGCATCGCCTCAGCGCCCAAAGGTCCGCAAAACTGAGCCGAATCAATCACCGTAATCCGACGACTACGGATATTTTCAATCGACTGCGGATCACCATCAACAGTCGCTACGACTATCTCATCACGCCCCGCTTCTGCCAGAACATCCACAACGCTCAGGCCACCGCCATCATTCACTGTAAAAACCACATCTACACTTCCCTTGTCAGGAAAATCTCTAAGGATTGCGTGACCTGCACGCTGGCCACCGACCGGCTCAACCGCTTGATAGGACTTAAGAATGGTGTAGGGCTGTCCCTGATCTCGCAACCCGTCTAGAAATCCATCCAGCCTCTCTACCGTTGAAGAGACCAGCGGATATTCAACAAGCACCATCTGCAATATCTGGTCATCCGGAAATTGCGCCGCAATATATTCTCCACCAAGATAGCCGGCCTGATGATTATTGGAGGTGATGTAGGCGGCAAGTTTTCCACCACTAATATATTGATCATAGGCGATAACAGGAATGCCTTGTCGATTGGCCATTCGCAATGGATCGGCAAGTGCCGCATTATCTGTGGGCTGAACAATGATCGCATCTGGCTTGAGCTGAATCAGTTCGTACATCTGATTGATCTGATTCTCTATTCCATTGGGACCATCGCCGGCAACGCGAGTGATCAACTCCACAGCGGGTAGTCCCCTTTTCTTCGCCTCTACATTGATTCTCTCAGCCTCAGACTGCAACCCCTGGGCCATAGCCACCTGTCCAGGAATATTGATCGACCAGTAGAGAACACCAATTCGTAGTGTTGGAACTTCATGATTCACAGACGCCGTTGCGCTATTGCCATAAATGGACATGAGCAATAACAGCAAAATAGTTCTAATCATGAAATTTGTAACTTTTTATCCAAAAAAATGCAGCTAGCAGATCTTCAGGAACACCTTTTCCATTCAATCTGATAGCCGCTTTGGCAGAATATAATTCCTTACTAATATGATGAGAATACTCCTTCTGCATACGACAGGAAAGCTGTTTTCCTGCTGTTGAATCCTTTAATGCTTATAACAATATGCTTTGAGTGTAATTATATTTAATAACCGTCTATTTTAGTGGGCTATTATAGGTTCGATGCGTGGATCAGTAATTACTAAGTATTTAGGTCGACAAAACCTACGTTAAATTTCACCATTGTCCGCTTTAATCAGCTGTTTGCTAAATAAATATTTCCATTAACTAGTGCTCGAATCTCGGGTACACATGAACCACAGTTGGTACCCGCATTAAGAAGCTCACCCAGCTCTTCAACCGTAGACGCCTTTCGATTTTCAATCGCCTCAATGATCTGTTTTTTTCCCACACCATGACAGGCGCAAACCACAGGCCCCACATCATCGGTCTCAAACGCAGGCTTTCCTGACAGTAGAGCGATTCGCTCTTCACTATTGATCACATCTTTGGCAAAGAGTGGTTCTATCCACTCATGATTTGGGAGTTGGTGGTCGGGGCCGATATAGAGACAGCTCTCCAACTTTCCATCAACCATACGCGCTGCGCGATACTGTTTTGATGCCGGATCAAAGTATTCTATCCAACCAACATCGATCTCATGTGAACAGAGAATTTTACGAGCACTATCACTCCAGCTTTCAACGCCAATATCCCCCGCCAGTTGGTAACGCCAAATATCCATGCCACGTGAGCGACTCCAGTAGCTACTCAATCCATTTTCAAATTGATCTTGTAGTTCACGGCGTGAGAGCAGAAATCCATACCACTCAGTTTTATAGGGGCTGATATTCACCGCACTCTGCTTAAACTCCGGCTGGCCTGAGATTGGATCACACTTTGCTGAAATTGCGCAATTGATGCATCCACTACTGGCAAACTGCTCATTCCAATGCATTGGTGCAAACAGTGTTCCCCGCTGCTGGGCATCATTTATTGAAACCCGTACAACAGCACTGCCCTCGACACTGTCCACAGATACCAGCATGCCCTGCTCCAACTGGTAATGCTTTGCATCGACTGGATTGATATCGACATAGGGCTCGGCACTATGGTTTGAGAGCCG
>JAPHSO010000307.1 GCA_026193675.1 Gammaproteobacteria bacterium
TTGAGTGTTGTTGCCAAACAGAATAGAGAGTTGAAGTGCTATAACTTACCAGAATTAGAGCTCGGTATCGGAATCTCCTACTGTGACGAATCTCCCAGATATCTGTTTGACGAGCAGCATCGAATCACAATATCACCCGCGATTAATCGTGCGGACAGGCTTTCAGCCTGCGCCTGGTCGATACGAGAGTGGCGTGAGAAACAGGGGGCACCTGATACTCATGTTGAGGTCTATCAACCATCAAAGCGTGCAGAGACTGTTGGGACTAAGGCCCAGAAAGAGCTGGTCTTTAATCTTAACGGAATCTTGATAGAGGAAGAGGTGTTCGCAAAGTTACAGAAGGAGGTAACGCTAAAACGGGTATTAAACAGAGTAGAGAACATGCAGGATAGCACGCTCTATTCGCTGGTATTTCCAGACCTGTCGGGTGATGTGCACAGAATGATAGTCAGAAAGGCGCCGATTAAGCTCTACGATCAGAGTATGACGGTTGAACAGTCACCAGTAGTGGCAGACAGGTATTTCTACGAAGTGGTTTATCAGAAGAGCATTCTAGATCAACTTAGGAAATAGTTGATTCAAGAGGACTTGTGGAAGAATTGGTAGTCGCGAGTGGATTCGAACCACCGACCCCCACCATGTCAAGGTGGTGCTCTAACCAACTGAGCTACGCGACTGCTGAGTTGAGCGCGTATTTTACAAGAGATGCCCCTTTTGTCAATCAATAGGTGCAGGAGAGGGGAAGGTTTCAGCTATTGTTGGAGTAGGCCTCTATCACCTGTTTTCCCTTTGTGATTTCATTTAGATGTGCGGAAATTCTTAGCTGGCTCTGTTGTGCTAACAGGATCACCTCAGCATCCAGCTTTTGAATATTTCGAATACCCTCAGCTATTTCTGATGCCATTTCAACGGGAACAGGTTCGGAAAAAAAAATCTCAAGCTTCTGACGTCGAATAGACTCCAGCTTTGGGAGCTCTTCCCATTGCTCTTCATGTGCAAGCTCATAGAGTTGTTGGCTTAATGCCTCGATTTCATTCCAACTCTTTAAACGAATATTAGTCACGGTAAATTACCATTCTCACTTGTCACTCCCGCGAAAGCGGAAATTCAGAAACATTATAATACATATGCTGCGTCGTTCTAGCGAACGACTATATTGTGCAAGGCGGAAGGAACTCAATGATGGGAGAAGGTTGAGCAGCATACGGTACCAAAGCTGAGGCTAGAACCTAATCACGATGGATCCCGGCAAAAGCCGGAATGATGTCTGCTTTCTCTGGAGGGAATAATTAAATCTGATCGGCAATGCCGGCCCAGGCAGAAGTGATCTCTTTAAGAAGGTTAGATACCTCTTCAAGGATTGCAGGATCATTTTTTAGATTGGCATCAAACAGACGTTTCTCCATGTACTCATAGAGTGCATCAAGATTGGAAGAGATTGCTCCCCCCTTATCGTGGTCAAGGCTGGCACGGAGTCCGACGATGATGTTCATAGCTGTGCCAATGGTCTCACCCTTTGCGGCAATGTTGCCATTAACCATATGAGTTTTTGCCGTTGCGATACGTTCCTGTGCCCCGGTAAGCAGCATCAGTATAAGTTTGTGAGGACTGGCATCTTCAGCAGATGAGTGGTTGCCTACCTGGCGATACTGTTGCATTGCTACTTGAACATTCATTTTGTGTGCCTTCAATATCAGTGAGATGTACTTAATATATCGTCTTATTCAAATAAATATTGAGAAAGTTTTTACTTTTTCTTGAACGTAGAGCCTGGTAAAGCCTCAAATGCACCTGTCAGATAGGTGCTGGTTGCCTGGAGCTGACTTATCATCAGATCCATTGCGGTAAACTGGCTCAAATAGCGCTGCTCCAGAGTCGCCAGGCGACGGGCCAGGGCTTCACGTTGATCGGTAATATCCTCGATACTGGTGTTTATTCCGTCAACCCTTGCATCAATAATCCCTGAACTAGAGACGTAAGCATCGACTAATGTATTAAACCGGTTGGCTACGCCATCTTCAGAGGCAAACAGTTGACCAATATCATCAAAATTATTATCAACCGCGTCATCCAGAATATCGGTATCAAGTGTGATAGAACCATCACGTTCTGTTGTAATACCTAAACTGGAAAGTGAATCAAAGGCACCAGTAACCCCTGAAACAGTGCTGGATAATTCATTGCGCAGTGCAAACTCAACCGCACGTAGCGTTGCATCTCCTAATAGCACTGAGCGTGATTTTGTAACGGGATCAAATGCCGAAAGTTCATCCATGGTTGTCATGAGAGAGTTATAACTCTCAACAAAATCTTTAACTGATTTCTTAACACTCGCCTTGTTTAAGGAGACCGACAGTGTCTCTGGTGCAGTGGTGACATCAATTAATTCTATTGATACGCCAGTGATAACATCGGTAATGCTATTGCTTGCACGGGTCAGTGTTAGGCCATCGACCACAATTTCAGAGTCGAGCTCAGTATCAGCACCCAGGGGATTTCCATCGGGATCGGTATTTATTGTAGTGAGGCCAAATACAGTATCACTAGCTGTTGGAGTACCTAACACATCGATAAGACCTCCAATCTGGACTCGATTGTCATAGCCAGAGCTGTTTGAGGTCAGTGTCAGCTTCTGAATACCGCCATCACCAGAAATAACGGTTGATGATACGCCTACACCATCAGCCTCAGCCGCATCATTAATTGCGCTGTTGAGCTCATCCAGCGTCATTGCTGTTGATAGATCAATAGTTAGGGTGTCGGTGCCTACGGTTACCGTTAGCTCGTCTCCTGCGGTACCGCCAAAGGTGTCGGTATCCAGGTGATCTGCAGAGCCCATCTTATGGGTTTGAGCGAGCCGGTTAACTTCAACACTGTAACTACCCTCTATGGCCGTTTCATCAGCAGTCGCTGTGACCAGAGTATAGTCTGAAGAGCTGGTTGTGCGCTTTTGAAAACTGGTGATGTCTGTCAGAGAAGAGAGACTGTCTTGAAATGAAGAGAGTGATGACTTTAATAGACCTAGAGCCGAGAGTTTGGACTGATAGGTTGATTCATTACGGTTAAAACGTGCTTCAGCGGGGGCTTGCTCGGCTGAGATCAGAGAGCTGACGATACCTGATATATCGAGTCCTGAACCGATTCCTGGTGATTGAATGCCCATAGCTAACCTTTAACCTTGTTCACTAATAACGTGTGTTGTGAAGAATAGGTGAAAACAGACAAAAATTGAAGTGGATGTTACCCACAGTCTATCCGCTTACATATAGTCTCCTAAGATTCATAATTGTCAGAGAGTTAAACCTCAACCTTTAAGATTAAGCCTGATGTCTCATCTCTATTTTCTTTAATACGCTCAGCCAATAGAAGCGCCTCCTCTGACGGGATCTGACGTACCAACTCCTTAGTATGGGTATTAAATACCTTTACTACGGTTTTTCCAGAATCATCATCAACTGAGAATTTCAGATCACGCTGAATGTTTTGAACAAACTCATTCATCTTCCTCACCTGTTTAGTGAGTTTCTCTGTCATCTGCTCTGTTGAGGGTTCAGCCTGCTTCTTTTGAAGGGTGGCTTCTGCCTGCAGTTTTGCTACTTTGTCTGCAACGTTGCCGCTCTTAGCCTGAGAAGATGAGCCAGAATTGTCCTTAACGACCTTTAGCTCAACATCTAGCTGAGCTTGGGGGCCTTTTAATTGTGTAATATCCATGATACTACCTCATAAATTCTCTTTTAATTTGCTCTTTAAGATATGGAACCCCAGGACATCCTGAGGTTCCAATCTATTATCTCAGCTTACTGAAGCAGTGATAGTACACTGTTTGGTGAGCTGTTAGCCTGTGCCAGCATCGCAGTACCTGCCTGTTGCAGAATCTGTGAACGGGTCAGGTTTGCAGTTTCCAGTGCAAAGTCAGCATCTTGAACTCGTGAACGTGCAGCTGAGACATTCTCAGAGATGTTGCTCAAGTTAGAGATGGTTGCTTCCATACGATTCTGAATCGCACCCAAGTCAGCGCGGGTATCAGAGATGAAGCTTAGAGCCTGGTCGATAACACTCAGAGCGCTGTTAGCACCTGACTGTGTAGCAACCGAGATAGCAGCAACACTAGAGAGAGTACCGCTTGCTGCAGTAGCATCCATGACCTCACCAGCAGTTGCACCAGAGATGGTGAATGCGCGTGAAGAAGAGAACTCAACTTTACCAGATACCAGAGTAGAATCTGTACCAGCAGTGGTCAGGTTGATAGTCTCGTCTGCAGTAGTGATATCAAGAGCAACAGCTGCGCCACCTTCACTAGCGTTTGTGATTCCGATGTCATCACCTGAAGAATCAGTCAGGGTAATACCTGATGTTGCATGTAGTTCGGCAGTGATACCGGTACTTGCAGAAACAGAGTTGATGGCATCACGCAGAGTGGTGTAGCTAGTGGTATCTGAAACAACAACAGAGATGCTGGCTTCAGAGCCGATGATTGCCTCATTCTCATCACGTGAAGAGAGGTCAAATGAAAGAGTGTCACCATTGGCAACACCAGCACCATACTCAAGCTGTACAGTGGTTTCAGCAGTAGCTGTTACACCAGTGCTTGAAGATACCGCGTTAACCTTAGCGGCATAAGATGAAGCAGTCTCACCCGCAGAAGCGGCAACAGTCTGTGAACCGAGTGCACCAGAGATCTGGATGCCGGCATCAGCTGCAACACCGTTTGTGATTGCACCAACAGCAGTAGCAGATGCAGTACCCATGTTCACATCACTAGTTGCTGCGTAGTTACCCATGTCGGTCGCTTTTGCTGAGCCGATAGATACGCTGATTGATTGGTCAGCAAATGCACCTACGTGGAACTTAGCGGTGGTGAAGCTACCGTCGAGGATGTTCTTGCCGTTGAAAGAGGTCTGTTCTGCGATACGGTTAATCTCAGATTGAAGCTGTGCAACCTCTTTCTGGATGTTGGCGCGGTCACCGTCAGAGTTACTGTCGTTCGCTGACTGGATAGACAGTTCACGCATACGCTGAAGGATGTTAGTTGTCTCTTGAAGTGAACCCTCAGCAGTCTGTGCAAGAGAGATACCGTCATTCGCGTTACGAACCGCCTGGTTCAGACCACGAATCTGTGAAGTCATACGGTCGGTGATAGCAAGACCCGCAGCATCATCTTTCGCACTGTTGATGCGAAGACCTGAAGAGAGACGTTGCATTGATTGAGCCAGTGATTGGCCAGATTTCGATAGATTGCGCTGGGCATTCAGCGACATGATATTACTATTAATAACGGAAGCCATTGTTTTAACTCCTAATTTCCACCATCTGAGGTGGACTTAATATTTAGCGGATATGTCTAAATTGTTTTAGTCAATTACCGCTTCCACACCATTTATCGGTGAGGTTGAGAGAAACTTTAGAATTTTTTTATTTATATACAGACGTCCAGTTAAATAAAATTAATATAGGTATAAGTTATGCAGGCATCCATTGTTTGGGAGATTTTGATGATTTCTACTCAATAACTCTTTATGCATAATAATTTGGTAAGGTTCGGGTTCTCAAGTCAACGATATGAAGCGAATGGTTAATAATGGAGTCTATAGATAAGCAAGAATCGCAGTTTATTAGCTTAATGAGTAAGGGGGCTATCGATCAGGCTTTAGTGATAGCCAATCAAATGAGCGTTGAGTACCCTGATAGTTCTAAAGGGTATACCTTTCTTGGAGATGCTTTCAGAACTAAGGGGGAGTATCAGAAGTCCATTAGCTGTTATAGCCTGTCTATTGACAAGGAGCCCTTACAACCACTGGTTTTCACTGCGATGGGGGAGTCCGCCAATCTTCTTGGTAGAAGTGGTGAGGCATTTCAATATTTTCAGCGTGCTCTGGAGCTTGCTCCTGACGATACCCATATTATGTGTATCGTTGCTGAGTTTTTATTGAATGCTGGATATGTTGATGATGCCAAGCAGTTTTATGAACATGCACTGAGTATCGCAACTAATGATGAGATTATTAATGGATTAATGGAGGTATATCTATATGGAGGAGATAAGGAGGCTCTGCGCTCCTTTGTTAAAAAATATAAAAATCCATTAAAGAGAATCGCCAATAACACACGATTGGCTAAAGCCTATATATCTCTAGGTGAAACGGATGCCGCCATAAAACTTCTAACAAAAATGAAGGGACGGAAGGATAAATTATGGCAATCTGCCTATTACAGCACGCTTGCAGAGGCTTATGAGAAGCAGGGAGATTATCGAGAGGCTTTTCGCACGTATAAAAAGCAGAATGAGGTCTACCCTGACAGCTACCAGGCTAAAGATGTAGAGTCGTTATTACATAGAGCGATTGATGACACAGCACAGGTTCTAGAGGATCAAATCAAGGGTGATGATTCGAGCCTGCTTCAGCCACTGTTTATTGTTGGTGTGCCACGTTCGGGAACCACATTGGTTGAACAGATTCTCAATACCAGTCCAGAGATTGTTGCTGCCGGAGAGTTGAAATATATTCCCGCCGCTTTCGAACAATATAGCCGTGGTAAGAGTTTAGACGAGCTGGCTAGTTGGTACAGGGAGAAAATTGACTTTATCCTTAGGGAAAACGCCATGCAGGGGGATTCTCAAACCAAAAATAAAATAACTAAATGGGTTGTCGACAAATTACCGGGCAATTTCTTTAACCTCTCTCTGATTGCTCGTCTATTTCCCAACGCTAAAGTTATCTATCTCAATCGAAGCCCCCTTGATACGGGACTTTCAGTTTATAAACAAAACTTTTCTACAGCACACAGTTATGCAACAAGGCTTGAAAATATAGCTCACTTCATCTCAGTTGAAAGAAGACTACAAAAGCATTGGCAAGATCACCCACCTTTACCGATCCACTTCATGAATTATGAAGATTTAACGGCCAATTTTGAGGGTGAGACGAAGAGACTGTTCGAATTTCTTGAGTTGCCATGGAACCATGATGTTGAAAACTTCTATCAGTCTGACAGATTTGCAGTAACCGCTTCCTGGGATCAGGTGAGAAATCCAATCAACAGAAAATCTGTAGGGGCATATAGGCGTTATGAGAAAGAGTTACAGCCACTGGTCAAAGCGCTTCGAAGTTATGGGGTGTCACCAGGAATATCTGAATAGTCCACTCTTTCAATAAAATAGAGGTGATAGGAAGGGAAAAGCAGGGAAATCATCAACAAATAATGTGACAAATTATTGACACGATGATCGAACATGGTAATCTCCATTGATAATTAATTGCCAGATGGTGAGCCAGAATAATGAGTGAAATGAAGCTGTTAGTAGTCGATAGCGATACTAAACGTGCAGAACAACTCTGTTCCATCCTGCAGTTTTTGGGAGATCACCAAACATCGGTGTCAGATTTTGGACAGTGGAGCGGTGCAGATGAGTTTGACGGACTATTTGTACACGCAGCCGGAATTGAGACTGAGCTAGCCAGAATCGCTCAGAATGAGATGCAACCACCAATCTTCTGCTTTGGAGAGGTCGATTCGACACCTCCAGCCCCGGTTCTAGGTGCTATAGCTGAGAATCCTGGCTATGCAGAGCTGATGAGTGCCCTGCATCGAATGGAGGTGGTTCATTCCAGCCGCCATGGTGCGGTAGCTAACGCCAAACTGAAACAGGTCCTGGTGGGCAATAGTCCTGCCATTCGAGAGGTGCGCCAGCAGATTGAACAGGTGGCCAACTCCGAGGCCAATGTCCTTATATTGGGTGAATCAGGTACCGGTAAAGAGGTGGTTGCGAGTAGTCTTCACTATCTCTCCAAGCGGCAGGATCGCCACTTTGTGCCGGTTAATTGCGGCGCAATCCCTGGCGAACTGCTGGAATCTGAACTTTTTGGTCACGAAA
>JAPHSO010000303.1 GCA_026193675.1 Gammaproteobacteria bacterium
AGTCGAAACGATGACGCCAGCGCATGAACGGCTGGGAGTTAACGTTCTCGTCGTCCTTGGTAAAGTCCAGACCACCGCGCAGGCCTTCGTAACAGGCACGGCCGTAGTTCTTGGCAGACAGGCCCAGTTTTGGCTTGATGGTACAACCCAGCAGCGGACGACCGTATTTGTTGAGGATGTCGCGCTCAACCTGGATACCCTGAGGCGGACCATTACAGGTCATCACGTAGGCAACCGGGAAGCGAATGTCTTCCAGACGCAGGGCGCGCAGCGCCTTGAAACCGAAGACGTTACCGACCAGCGAGGTCAGCACGTTCACAACAGAACCTTCTTCGAACAGATCGATCGGGTAGGCGACGAAGGCATAGAAACAGGTGTCATCACCCGGTACATCTTCAATCGCATAGGCACGACCCTTGTAGTAGTCCAGATCGGTCAGCAGGTCAGTCCAAACCGTAGTCCAGGTACCGGTTGAAGACTCAGCGGCCACTGCGGCTGCAACCTCTTCACGTGGTACACCCGGCTGAGGTGTGACCTTAAAACAGGCAAGGATGTCAGTATCCTTCGGGGTATACTCTGGCATCCAGTATGTTTCGCGGTACTCTTTAACACCCGCGTTATAGCTTTTTTCAGCCATGGAATTTCGCTCCTATTGTTTACGACTTAAAATTAGTGCGGTCTTTAACCAACCGCTGCGTTAAGTTATTGCACGGTTGTAATTTAGCGATTTGGCCAAATAATGGAAATTAATAGTAAAGATGAGTCTCATAACGAATTAGTTATGACCTTTTAAAAGGAGATTCAAAATGATTAGAGCCACCCTGCAACAACTACGTGTATTCCAGGCGGTCGCTGAGCATAAAAGTTTTACCCGTGCAGCAGAGGCGATACACCTCACCCAACCTGGTGTTTCAACGCAAATTAAACGTCTGGAAGAGATCATCGATGCCACACTTTTTGAGAAGATGGGGAATCAGATCTATTTAACGCCAGAGGGAAAGGAGCTACTCAAAACATGTAATGGAATATTTAACCAACTTGCTGAATTTGAAGAGAATCTTAAAGAGTTACATGGAGAGGTTGCTGGCCCTCTAAACCTGGCAGTGGTCACTACTGCTAAATATTTTATTCCACAATATTTAGGTGATTTCCTACGCAAATATCCAAAAGTGGTTCCCAAACTTAAGGCGAGTAATCGTGCACGGATTGCTGAAAGATTGGAGGCGAACGAAGATGATCTGTACATCATGACCAATCTTCCGCAGTGCGAAGATATTGATATCCACCCGTTTCAAAACGATGAGCTTGTCTTCTTTGCGAGTCCTGACCATCCTCTAGCCAAAAAGAAAAAGATCAAACCAAAGCAGCTAATGAAAGAGCGCCTAATTTCACGAGAGACCGGATCTGGTATCCGTAGAACTTATGAGCAGGCATTAAAGGATTACGATATAACTCTAATACCCTATATGGAGCTAGGTAGTGGTGAAGCGATTAAACAGGCTGTAATGTCAGGTATCGGGATCGGCATACTATCCACCTTTAGTCTTAAACTGGAATTAGATGCAGGACGGTTAGTACTACTGGATATTGAGGGGTTTCCGATCAGCCGTAAATGGTATGCGATACATCGCAAAGGCAAACATCTGTCGCGCGTTGCACAGACTTTTCTCAATTTTCTACAACAGGACGGCTAGCTCACGAACAACCTCTTAAAAAAAGCGGCACAATTGAAGCCTGTACAAAAATATTTTTGAAGAAATTGGACGAACAGTCCAAAGGAAGGTTTGCTGAAGATTAAGGTTCACCACTTCAACAATCAATCTAGTAAAATAGAGCATCATTCAAATCATTCAGAGGTAACCAATGAGAAGTTTGTTAGCGATTGTCTCAGGCAGTATATTTATTATCGTTGTGATAATGATCTTACAGTTA
Organism: Gammaproteobacteria bacterium; assembly: GCA_026193675.1. GTDB lineage: Bacteria > Pseudomonadota > Gammaproteobacteria > Thiohalomonadales > Thiohalomonadaceae > JAOTST01. The sequence continues at coordinate 1,933 of JAPHSO010000303.1, forward strand.
GCCTATCTGTTTATCGCGATAGAATATAAAGAGCTGTCAGCTGACTATCCTCTATTGAAAGAGATAGCACCGCTATTTAGATATATAGTGGCTTTACCTGTTTTTGCGACCACATTGTTTGCAGGTGGGTATATCACTGCCAATATTGTAAATATGGATAACCGCAATAAAGTATGGATTCATTGTTTCTTTGTGGGACTAATTACTGTTGGCGGCATGATGTATTCTGCGCTAATAAATGCCAACTTAACCTTTACTGGCATTGTTGCAACTATACTCGCCTTTGTTGCACTGTTTGCAGGGGGCTCCTTTGGGCTAAAGCGACAAATTGATAGCCAACAGGTGAGATCAGATACAAAATTAGCCTAATTAGAGGGTTATCAGTTCTAGTATCTAAGATACATTACATTCTTACCCCTACCTTACCGAGCTTACTTTAAACAATCCAAAATTTGGACAAAAAAGCGGTTAAGAGATAACTCTATAACCGCTTGTTTTGCTTAGCTTTGTATGGCGCGCCCGACACGATTCGAACGTGTGACCGCCTGGTTCGTAGCCAGTTTTTAATTAAACGAATTTCACTTATATTTCAGTAAGATACACTGATCACCTGTCC
>JAPHSO010000312.1 GCA_026193675.1 Gammaproteobacteria bacterium
GACGCCAAATGGGTCACTCCCATTTTATTAAATGAGTGACAAAAGCGCCGGTACAACACCACCACCGGGTCAACTCTCTGACGCCGATAGAAAATCAGTAGCGCAACCAGTCCCAGCAACAGTGCCGTAGCCGCCAGCATCATAAAACCAAGATATTTGAGATTGATCCGCCCCAGGCCAAGCTGCTTCAACAGCTCACTTTGACGGGTGCTATCAAACCCAACCACCCAGTAGTTCCAGGCGTTATTGGCCGCATCCCAACTGTTGCGCAGGGTGCGCCACCCCTCAACCAGCCAGGCGATCTGCTCAAAATCTATCGGAGGAGCCTCAGTCGACTCAAAACGCATGGAATCACCGGCTGCCTCAACCCGTGATGCAGGAATCATCGCAGTTGGATCGATTCGCATCCAGCCGATCGAATCCAGCCACACCTCAGCCCAGGCATGGGCATCAGATTGACGCACAATCAGATACTCACCCAGTGGCCCTAGAGGATTAACCTCTCCTCCCTGGTAGCCAACAACCACCCGCGCAGGAATATCGGCTGCCCGCATCAAGGTGACAAAGCTCGCCGCATAGTGCTCACAAAATCCCCTGCGACTCTCAAATAGAAATTGATCCACCGGATTTGCCCCCAGTGCAGGAGGTGTTCGGCTATACCAGAAGGGCTCCTCACTGAAGTAGTTGAGTGCTCGATTCACAACCTCCTGATCGGACAGACCCTCTGTGCGCCAACTCTGAGCAAGTTTCACTGTTTGGGAATTGCGCCCCTCAGGCAACTGCAGGCCCGCCTCCCATGCCCAATCCTCCAATCTTCTATCTCGGTAGTCGACCAGCGACTCAACGCTATACTGCGCCAACTTTTTTAGATCCTTAAACACGTAGAACTGATAGTCGGGGGTGAGAATTAGCTTCCCCTCTACACCGACAGGATGCCGGTTTGGGCGATCGAGAACCGGCAACCACTTCTGCTGATGCGCCTCAAGAGTGATCTCATAACTCACCTTTTCAGCTCCGCTCAGCTCAATTTTGGGTGGGATTGCGAGAGTCCGATAACTCAAATTTCGACGCTCCCACTGCTTGCCATCGGTCTGCCATAAGACCATCGCCCGCCAGTAAAGCCTGGCTGCATCAGGAATCTTTCCATCAAATTTTGCCCTAAAGGCGACCTCCTCCGACTCAACCAGACTGGTAATATTCCCCATCGTCATCGAATCGGAGAGACCTGTTTTTGCGCTGCTTTTATCCTCCGGCATAAACCAGAGCGGTGAATCAAAACGGGGGAACAGTAGAAACAGCAGTATCATCAAGGGGACGCCCTGGACCAACATCACTGCTGCGGTACGCATATCTCCCTTGAGTGACTCAAAATTGGCCGCCGGATGGTTGAGCACAATCAACCCCGTTGTCAGTAACAACACCACAGCAATAAGGTAGATCCCGATCAGGATCGACTGACTAAAGAGAAATGCACTGGCCACCAGAAAATAGCCGATAAAGATGATCAGCATCGCATCGCGCAGGGTACGCATCTCTATCAATTTAAGAGAGAGCATCACCGTCAGCAGAGCAACACCAGGCTCACGCCCAATGACCGTATTAAAACTCCAGAAGACCAGAAAGAAACCGGAGATTGTAATCATCACCCGCAGTAGTCGATTCGGCAGTGCCCACCCGCGCATCTCCTGAGCAATACGCCAAACGATTATCGTCAATGCCAGCAGTGACAAAATGAGCGGCATACGTAGAAGATGAGGTAGCACCACCAGAACTAGCGAACCCAGTAGGGCGATCCGCCCCCATAGTGCAGGCTGAATCTGCTGCTCAACAGGGAGCGCCCTAGCCACCACTCACCTCCCCATCTCGGTGACCAAATAGCGCCAGAGCCTCCAGGCAGGTGGCCTTATGAGCCTCCCCCTGTCCATTTTCGATTCGCCTGCTCGGTATTGAGAGCCCATAGGCAAACCCTGCACTCTCTGCATCCAGCACCCACTGACAGAGCCGCGATAGTCGCTCTTCAACCGCCAGTGGTGCAAGCTGATGCCAGTCGAGCCACACCTCTTTGGCACAGCCTCCCCCATACTGTTTGCTCATCATCGCCTGTCCCTTTGCCACCCCTTTCCAGTGCACGCGGCGCAGTGAATCTCCATCCTGGTAGGGGCGCATCGCATAGAAATCATCATCTCCCGAGGGGCTCATGATAGCCTCTGAATCACCACCTTCAGAACGCTCGGGTAGCGGTCCTGCAGCGACAGGTGTGGGATAGACCAACACATGGGCATCTATATTGAGCGGAGCCCAGGCCCTGAAGAGTCCCAGCGGATAGATCGAGCGCAGGGTCATCCGATCAAGATAGTGCAGACCCCGCCTGTTGTACTGTTGCGCAAGATCAATGGAAGTCGAACTCTCTCCCGCGATATCGATACCACGAACCACCCCACTTTGAGTCACCACCTCCAATGCACGGCGCTCATGCTCCCCCTCACCTCCCAAAGTGAGTGCAAAATGGGCGATACCTCCGGCGTAGATCGGTGCTGCATGTTTAACATGTAGTGCAATTCTGAATAGATTGCGGAAGGTGTGCAGGATTGCCACCAGTCCCAGACCCACAAGGGTAAAGGTGAGGATAAAGCCGAGTGAGTTGTTGTAGTTGATCGAGCCGATCAACATCGCCACCAGAGTCAGCACAAATAGCAGACCACTTCGAGTCGGCATAATGAAGATACGTCGCAGGCCGAGCGCCACCGGACTCTGCTGGCGCTGCTCGCGCTCACCGATGCGCTCTATAAACTGATTCCAGCGTTTGATTGGATTTAGCTGCACCGAATCCATCTCTCAGGCACTAAGGTATCGGTATCTCTAACAGGTGCTCAACAGCGGTCACACTCCCCTCACCGGTAATCATTAAACGGTGATTCACTACGGCGGCAAGTACAGCCTGAATATCGTCTGGCCGGACAAAATCACGTCCCTCCATCATTGCCCAGGCACGACCTGCATGTAACAGTCCAAGACCTGCACGAGGAGACAGCCCAACGGCAAAACTTGGTGATTGGCGGGTGGTGTCGATGATCCGTTGTAGATACTCAACCAGCGGCTCACTCACCTCTACACGTTGCACCTGCTGCTGTAGTTCAATCAGCTCTGCCGTTGTAATTTTGGGCTCCAGCGAGCTGATCGCAGCCCGATGATTTTCGCCCAGCAGTAGATCCCGTTCCGCTGCCCTGTCAGGATAACCGAGGGTGAGCACCATCAAAAAGCGATCAAGTTGCGACTCGGGCAGTGGAAAGGTCCCCACCTGATCGGTTGGATTCTGGGTGGCAATAACAAAGAAGGGTTCTGGCAGCGGATAGGTTGTACCCTCAATAGTCACCTGACGCTCCTCCATCGCCTCCAATAATGCGCTCTGACACTTGGGAGAGGC